>JACQVM010000030.1 GCA_016209785.1 Candidatus Melainabacteria bacterium
AAAGCGTGTCCCTGTACCTGCACGCTCCAACTTTTTATTTAGATCAACTTGAGCTCGAGATACCTCTACTGCCCTACTTTGAATTTCTAGTAATGCTTGGTGCCGCAAAAGTCCATAATAAAACTGAGTTACTTGCAGCAACACATCATTTATGCTGCCCTTAAGTCCGGCTTTGCTAGCCAACCAGTTGTGCTTGCTGGTCAATGCACCAAATAGCACTCTTCCTCCCTGAAAGCCAAAAAACTGAAACCCTGCAGAAGTGCTCACATTTGGGTTATGGAAGGTCACTGGAATGACACCAGACACTAAGGTTGATCCAGACAAAATGCGTTGGTCATAATTCATCAGAGCATTAGGTAAGAACTTCCCTAATGAGCTAATCCACAACCATCGCTGGTTTAAAAGGGTAGCCTTCGATATCCCAATGGCCAAATTATTCTCTAAAGCTGTTATTAAAGCTTCTCGCAAAGATATAGGTTCCGTGTAACTAGCTTCCAATCGTATTGGTGGCAGTTTGCCACCCATTGGCAACAGTTTGTTAGCCGGGGGCAATTCAAGTGGAATTACATCCGGCAGAGCAAGTTCTTGGGCACGCACCTCAATTTGAGAATTAGCTGCCCACACAGAATTGCCAACCCAAAAATGGGACAACAAAACAAATAAGCACCCTAATTGGCTAACGACATTTTGGAGCTTTAGAGAAGTTGCCATCAACTAGCTTTAAAAGTACCTGGGCAAGAAGCCTTATTGTCCACCACAACTCTTAATCCAACCACAGCCTTATTTTATGAGCCGCTGAATTAATTTAAAAGACTCAGTACCAGACTCATACAACATTTCAAACAACGCAGTTTCTACAGATGATGCAACTGCACCTCCCGCTATCATCTTTTGTATGCCAATGTCCCTGTCTTTTGGATGTCTGCTTGAAATTGCGTCGGTCACAATATGAACGATGTACCCGTGACCGAGAAGCTCATGTACTGTCTGATTGACGCAAACATGAGCTTCAATTCCACATACAATGACTTGCTTGCGTCCCAAAGCCTCAAGGCATGACATAAACCCTTCTGCCTGGCAGCAGCTAAAAGATGTCTTCTGAAAGTAGTGGTGATCGCCAAGGCAGGCACTCAGCTCTGCCAGGGTCTTGCCCAGTCCTTGTGGATATTGTTCAGTCAACAAAACAGGAAGCTTCAAAATTTTGCTTGCCTCAACCAGTACAGAGACCGAGCGTACCAAGCTTGGAACCTCTGACGAAACCTTACGGAAACTTTCTTGGATATCAACAATAAGCAACGTGGCATCCTGGCTACTTAATATCCGGGGATGTCGCATCTTTGCCTCTCTTTTTTGTAAACCAGGATACCTGACTGGAACCTTGGCGAGATGATAACGAACTAACATACTGTCCTGTTAGTATTTGCAACATAACTAGAGAGCCAACATATCATGCCGCCTGTCCTAGCAAATTACTATCTTACTTATAAGTGCAATTCACGCTGCACCTATTGCGACATACCGGTTAAGCCAGAAAACATCCCTGTCAAAGAAGTAGAGCCTCACATAGTTGTTGAAAACTTGAAAGCACTAAAAAGGTTAGGGGTAAGAATTGTAGACTTTACTGGTGGCGAGCCACTTATTTATCGACACCTTCCTCAGGTTTTGGCAGAGGCTAAACAGTTAGGGTTTTTGACAAGCCTGGCCAATACTGGCACGCTTTATCCTACGGTAGCTCACAAGATCAAAGGACTGGTCGATGATCTTAAGTTTTCTCTGTCCACAACCGAATCTCAAGCATACAAGCTCGAGCGTGGCATTGACGCTTTTGAGAAAGTTGTAGAAAGCATAAAGCTAGCTAAGAGCCTTGGCGAGCTGCCATCCATTATTGCCACGGCTACACCAGAGACAATCTGGGGTATGGAAAAGGTAGTTAAGCTTGCCCAGAAGCTGGATGTGCTTGTTTTGCTGGGTCCTATTTTTGATTACTGCGACAACGAGCTCCTGCATCGACAAGGCATCGCCGAAATTGAGCGTCTCTCAAAATTGGACAACGTATGTGTCAACAGGGCCTTTATTCACTTTTACATGAGTGGCGGCAATCAAACAACCAGCCCACGCTGTCGTGCTGTAAGCTCCACAATTGTCATCTCGCCTGATGACAAGTTGTTGCTGCCCTGTTACCACATGCACAATGACAAACTACAGATAGAGCACAAGGATAATCGTTCCAACTTAGATGAACTTTGGCACAGTCACATTGTTCAAGAAAAGCGCAAGATGGAAGGCTCATGGAAATTTTGCCAAGGTTGCACCATATGGTGCTACTTTGAAACTTCTTTTCTTTGGCCGCCGGACAAGTACTTCTGGTTAAACTTGCAAAGCAAGGCTCGCTGGGCACAGCAACGGTTTGGACAATACTTACGGGCCAAGTTAAGTAACTTAAAATATGATATAAGGACATCTGTGGGGCGTTAGCGCAGTTGGTAGCGCGCTTCAATGGCATTGAAGAGGTCACGAGTTCGAATCTCGTACGCTCCAAATCTTTCCCATAATGAAAAGTTTCAGCCAAGCCAACAAACCTATTGGTGCCAACTTAAAAAAAGGCTTTGTGCCCCTGGTTCTTCTTGGCATTGGTCTTTTGCTCATTGCCTTACAGTTTCTGTCCAACCTCGGAAACTACACCAAAACCATGTTTGTACACACCGAGCATCCTCTTGGATACCGGTACACCATCTATGATGCGCTCCTAAAAACGTACATTAAGGATGGACTAGTTGACTACCGAGGGCTCAAACAATCCTCACGCCTATTAAAAGCAGTCTCCGAGCTGGAACACATTAGTCCAGATAAAATAATTGATTCTCGGGATAAATTAGCTTTCTGGATAAATGCCTACAACTTGCTAGTGCTAAAAACTGTCGCTGACAGCTATCCGGTAAACAACGTCCGTCAGATAGCCAAGTCTTTAAGTTTAAGAAAGTACTTGATTGGCGGAATCCCTTACTCTGTTAGCGACATTGAAGCTATGGAAATTCGTCCTTATCTTAGAAGTCACTTTCCCCAAGCTATTTTCCTTATGTGTGCTGGCGCCCGAGGTGATCCCAAACTGTTAAACCACGCTCTAGAGGGCAAATTACTAATCACTGAAATGAACCAAGCCGCATATGTCTTTGTCAATAATCCTCAAAACGTTTACCTGGACACTGACACTAACACGCTTTATCTTTCTTTATTTTTTAAGTGGCATGCTGACTTTTTTCAAGCAGACTTTGGTTCACCTTATGCTTTCGTCAATGCTTACTTGCAGCCTGACAAGCAGCTAGACCTGACAGACTACCATTTAAGAAAATCCTTTGCTGGCAGTTTCAACTGGTGGCTTAATGACTTAGCTCTCGAAGAAAACAGGCAACCCAAGTGACCAAACTGCTTCTCTTCCTTCCAGCACTTTGCATCTTGCTTTCTGCCATCATCGTACCCGGGTGCTTCCTCTGCTACTTCAGCACCAACACACTCCCTGCAGCAGCCGGAACAGATCTTGATGAACCACAGGCAACGGAGGTCCGGAGTGCCGATGGGCAGCGAGGCAACAGCACCGAGGAGGCGGTGGCAACGGAGGGCTTAAGAATAAATCCCTTACAACTTAATTACCCTAAAGATGGACAAGAGATAAAGGCTTCTTCCACATTTCTCATAGGCGCAGTAGCCCCCAAAGCTATGCTTACATGTAATGGTGTGCCCATCAAAGTAAATTCCAGTGGTTTTTTTGCTCATGTTGTACGTCTTAAACCAGGGTTAAACAGCTTTAGCTTGGTCTCAGACAGCCAACCGGCAGAGATGCTGAAGGTTACAGTTACCAGGCCAGTTGACCCGGCAATCTTGCCAAGCCATCCACTGATGTTTGCCATGGACTTTATTGAGCCACACGAAGATCTAGGTGTAACACCAGGAGATCTTATTGGTTTTGCAATACGTGGTACACCTGGCAGCACAGTTGAGATATACCTCGGCAGACAAAAGATAAGGCTGACACCAGCAGCCACCAAGGGAAACTGTGGCAACTTAATGGTTAAAAGAAAAGTTGAGGTTGCTTACGGACTGTCCACAACAGCCAAGCCAAGCAACCTGCCTGATCTGTACTCAGGCTTTTATCGTGTAACAAATAACGATCACTGGCAACGAATTAGACCAAGATTTGTTCTTGCCAAGGGTAAGCGCACCATTACACACGAAGCTCCCTGCCATCTGTATGTCATCGAGCAGCCTGTAATAGCTGAGACACTCCACCAGGACACGGTGACCCGTCTCGGTCCAGGGCAGGCCCGCACCACACCACTGGATGCCGGTGTACGATTGCTAGTGGATGGCTGGCAAGGCACCTCCATGCGCTGCGCCCTTGCCCCTGGGCAACACATTTGGATTGCCAAAGAAGATCTTGTCTTCAAGAAAGGTGCTACTTTTGTTCCTTTGTCTGGCGTGCGAACAGTCAATATCCAAGAAGACAAGCAAAAAGCACGCATTCTAATCCCATTAAGTCAACGCTTACCTTATCAAATTGAGCAACGTTCAAAACAGCTAATTTTAAGAATATTTGGTGCAACCTCCGACACCGACTGGATTACCGAGGTGAAACCACCGTCAGGAAAAAGGCTTATTGACCATGTGACCTGGAGACAACCATCTGACCAAGTATATGAGCTTGTCGTAACACCCACATTTAACCGTCAGTGGGGATTTTGGGCCAGCTACGAAGGCACAAACTTAATACTGAATGTCAAAGCACCACCTCAGCTCCACCAAGGATTAAATCCTCTGTCGGGGCTAACCGTATGCCTTGATCCAGGGCATGGGGGACAGGAGAAGGGTGCTGTGGGCCCATCAGGTGTTAGCGAATCTGAGATCAATCTAGCCATTGCTGTTGCACTGAAAAGACTGCTGGAAAATGAAGGGGCCAGTGTAATCATGACCCGTGAGTCTAATTTGGCTGAACCATCATTAATCAATAGGGTCAAACTAGCTATCAACAGTGGTGCTAACTTGCTCATTTCCATCCACAACAATGCTTTGCCTGACGGTAGAGACCCCTGGGCTGAACATGGCACCTCTACTTACTGGTATCATCTTCAATCCTTAGAGTTAGCCAAGACACTTAAAGCTCATTTAGTCACCGAACTTGGTTTCCCGGACTTTGGTACCTTTTACCAAAACCTTGCCCTTGCTCGCCCAAGTCAACTGCCAGCCGTGTTAGTTGAAGTTGGTTTTATGATTCATCCTGATGAGTATGCACAACTTTTAAGTCAGCAAATACAGCAGCGAGCTGCAAAAGCACTCCTTAAGGGCATCAAGGATTATGTAGTGTCAGCCAAGACCTATCCAAATGCCAAGCTAACTGGAGACTAAGCATGAATTTGCTCGCTGTAGATATCGGCAACTCGCAAATTACTTGCGCACGATTTGTCAACGGCCAACTTGCCAACATCACCAACAGTAACACTGCCGATGCAGAGCAAGCCGCTTGTTACATTGCCAAGGCTGCTGCCGGTGACATTGTTGCCTTGTGCTCGGTAGTGCCAAATGTTGGAAACCTGATTGAGAACCACCTTAAATCTAGTGGTTGCCAGCTTATACGTGTTGCTACAACTTCACAAAAATTACTTTGCGGGGTCTATGACAGCATGGGTGCCGACAGGGTTGCTAACGCAGTAGCCGCCTGGAAGTTGTATTGTCAAAAATCCCCAGCAGTAGTGCTCGATTTTGGAACTGCAACCACCTTAACAGCAGTATCCAGTCAAGGCAAGTTCTTGGGTGGCTTAATTACCCTTGGGCTAGGTCAAACTATGCTCGCACTGTCACGCCAAGCAGCCCAGTTACCAAACGTAAGCATTCACCACACCAGTGACTTAACTCATAAATACTCCGGCGGGAGCATCCCCAAAAATGGCCCCTCATTAGCCTTTAGTACTGAAAAGGCAATCGTAAATGGTGCCCTTCTAGCTCATCTGGGCACCATTGCCGCATGGATTAAATTGGCCTCTGACGAGCTTAAAGCTAAACCTATCACGGTGGCTACTGGTGGCTGGTCAGACACATTAGCCAGACATACCAAGCTCTTTGATGTAGTGGAACCTTATTTAACCCTAAAAGGGATATATTTTATTGCCGAGGCGGGAGCGGGCCTAAAGGATCAAGACTAAAACTTGTCTCTAAAGCCTCCCTGTATTTTAAGTTTGTTAGTGCCTCATGTGAGTAAAGTTCATCTTCCCAGTAACTTCTCTCACGCCCCTTCAGCTCTTGAAGACGCTTGACCAAGTTAGAAGGTAATATTTCCTCATGCATATTTTCACCATCAACTAAGCTAACGTATATGACTAGTATGCGTAAACGCTGTGCTTCTACCATTCACAGGCATCGTCTTGATCATCGATCTACTATATCCAGATCTACAAACAACCGACATTCCAGCCCTACACCCTGACGAGCTCAGTTTAGTATAGTGGGACAAAAGAACAAGGCTTGACTTTTTAGATGTTGAGTGACGACATATAGCAAGGCGAGAGACGAAGCCGACGGAGGGCTATAAGTGTTAGAATCAAAAATAAGACTAACATTAGGTTCGTCACAAGCAACTGCAAATGTGTTTTTAGGAGTACCAGAATCATGAACCTTAAAATGCGTTTGGAGCGGTTAGGTGACGCTAGAGCCTGGGCACGACTTCACTTTGCGGATGGAACCATGCTTGCCGGAAGAGTCTTGCGAATTGGGCACGACTATATTGAGCTTGAGTCCTATGGTGATGCTGATCAGCCAAGCAAGCGTGACTACTCCAAACACCTGGTGCCGCTCAACCTGGTCAAGTACATTACCATCGATTCAACAAGCTTTGCTGAAGCTGAGCGACAACGTCTAAATTACCTTTCGCAAATTGACTCGTCTCAAGAATCGTTGCCCGAGTTAGAAAAGTAAACTTCCCAGCTAAACTAGCTCTTCGGTTGCCGGCGCTTCCTATCAGCCCAGCAAGCCTTAACTTCCAGATGAGCTCGTCCGACAGCAAGCGCACCGTCAGGAACATCCCTGGTAACAACAGTCCCTGCCGCCACCACCGACCCAGCACCAACCACCACAGGGGCCACCAGAACTGAGTTGCTTCCAGTAGCAGCTTCATCCCCAATCACGGTCTCAGCCTTTAAGCCTGTGATGTGATCATAGTTAGCTGTGATGGTGCCTGCACCAATGTTAACCTTGGCACCAATAGTAGCATTGCCCACGTAGCTCAAGTGAGAAATATTTGTGTTTGGGCCCACCATGCTTTTCTTCACCTCAACAAAATTCCCCACACGAACATCATCTCGGATAAGAACCCCTTCTCGCAAATGAGCAAATGGGCCAACCCGGCAGTAAGCGCCAACTTCCGACCCAGTTATCAGTGAGAGAACAACTTTAGAGTAATCACCAACTCGCAGTGGCCCCTCCATGACAGTGTGCGGTCCTATAACACATGAGCGGCCAATCTTAATGTCGCCTGTCAGGTAACATCCAGGCAAGATTATTGTGTCACTCCCCACAGAAACCTCTGGCGCAATCCAGGTAGACTGGGGATCAACTACAGTGACACCAGATTCAGTTGCCAACGAGGTCAGCACACGGTCGTTTAATAGCCGACATGCCTCAGCAAGTTCAGATCTAGAGTTAACACCTGCAACTTCACGCCAGTTGTCTGCCACCGCGGTAGCTACACACAAATTGCTGGCAACAGCCCATTCAATTAAGTCAGTTAGATAGTACTCTTGGCCCTTATTATTGTTAGTCAGGCTTTGTAAGCCTGATAAAACCTGTGGCCATTCAAGACAGTAGATGGCAGGATTTATTTCCTTGACTTCCTTTTGTTGGCTATCAGCATCTTTGTCCTCAACAATTTGCACAACCAGTCCTTGTTGATTACGAATAATGCGACCATAATTCTTTGCATCCGGAACTATTGTGGTAAGTAAGCTTAAGGCTGCTTGTTGCTTTACATGTGTATTTAGGAGCAGCTTCAACGTCTGAGGCTGAATCAATGGCGTATCTGCCACTGTAACCAGAAGCACTCCTACAAACGACGTAAGCGCTGGCACTACCTGCATAAGCGCATGTCCAGTACCCAATTGCGGCTCCTGCAGGTGAACTGACCAGGAAGTCTTGGGTGGATGTCCAACCAAAAACTCCTCAACCTCCTTGGCCCCATGCCCAACAACTACATGTACATGCTCAAGCTCAAGCTTATCCAACGCATCGGTAATCCTTGCTATGATTGCTCGTCCCGCAATCTTGTGAAGCACTTTAGGATAATTTGACTTCATGCGCTTGCCATGTCCTGCAGCAAGCACAACAGCCCTTGTGTTTGGGTTTGCTAATTGAGTCATACAGTGGTCCAATGTAACACAAAACCGGGCCAAGTGAGCCGCGAGCTACACTGAACCTTTTTGCCAAGTTTTTTTTGAATGTTCGCAGTGTTGGTGCTGCCCCAACAAGCTCGATCCCTCAAGCCCCTCGTACTGGAGTACCTGCGATAAGGTACGTTAAACCATACACTCCCGGCAAGCATGAATAGCTGGTCTTAACCAATCGTTTATAAAGAAACGCCATAAACGCTGGACTGCGTGCGTTGAAATACCAGACAAGATGACTCAAACACCTTATGACAACCGCATTGTCCT
Source organism: Candidatus Melainabacteria bacterium (assembly GCA_016209785.1). GTDB lineage: Bacteria > Cyanobacteriota > Vampirovibrionia > Obscuribacterales > Obscuribacteraceae > JACQVM01. The sequence continues at coordinate 8,691 of JACQVM010000030.1, forward strand.
TTCCACCAAGGCAACTTTGAGGATGTTATGGTAAAAGAAATGGAAATGATCTTGCTGTGTGATTTTAGTGAAAATATACTTCCTGTTGGTTCTCCTCTTTTGCCACTTTATATTTAGCAGCTCGGTTTCTGCTCAGTTCCGCAGCAGCTATGCCACACAAGCCCCTTCCCAGTCGCAATCAGGTCGAAAAACTACTAGCCAACCAGTTAGGACTGGCGGAGCAGTTGTTTACCCTCAGTTTAAGAGCTCGTATGGGGTAATACGTTGGCTAAAGGAGCAAATGCCGCTTAAGGTTTATGTTTCCCGTGGGCTGTCAATTGACGGTTTTATCGATGAGGAGCTGGGTGCACCAGTAGCTAACGTAAATAATCTAGCTAAATGGCCTGATCTTGTTGCCGAAATTCTTGAGAGCCCTGAGACACTGCAGGGCTTGCCGGTAGCACCAGGATTTACTGCCGAGCACTACCAGGCAGCTACGCAAGGAATTAACATGTGGAAACCATTTGAAAAGGAAGGGTTAGTGTCTTTTATCCTTACTGATGATCCTTCCGACGCTGACATTTATGTGTTCTGGGTACACCACTTTGTAGATAAGATGGGGCTGGCTTTGTTTTCCGGCGACATCAGAGGATATACATCCAAGCGAAGCTTTCCTTACAAAGCCATCCTCGCAGGTGGCCGGGCAGACTTTAAGCCGGTAGTAATTATGCTGCGCACCACTGAGTCCAACGGGATTTCTATGCCATTCTTGAAGATGAGAGCAGCCTGTGCTCATGAATTTGGCCATGCTTTAGGCATTGAGGATCACAGCACCAATCCAGCCGATCTCATGAGCGTTTATTACGGCAATGGTGTCATCTCTGCCAATGACGCAGCAACACTCCGTTATCTTTATCATTTGACCCCAGATTTAATACCATAAAGGAGTTGTAAACTGGCATGCGCTCACGTTTTGGAGCTACAGGCAAATCTACCTCAAACTTAGGCAAAGGCTCAACCATTTTTCGTCAACTGGGTCTCTTGGCTGTTGTCCTTGTGCTTGGTGCTTTAGGCGTGTCCTGGTCGCTGAGCGATATTAGCGGGGAGTATGAGTCCTTAGACCCTGAACTTGGGCCGGTACGTCTTACCTTAATTAGGCTACCTGTTTCCTTTAAAGGACAAATTGCCTTTGGAACAGGGGCACCACGCCTTATAACTGACGGTAAGCTTGTGGATGGAAAAAATTTGGAGCTTAAATTCCAGGTACCTAGCGAGGACCTGGCAACCCAGTCCCAGACAGCAACCTTTACGGGCGTGATAGGCACAAGCACAGTTGAAGGCAACTACTTCACCAGCAAAGAATTCACGACACTGGAGGGCGTCCTGGAGGAAGGCTCTTCTTCTTGGACTCTTACGCTTACCCGAAACGCTTTGGCTTCGCTATACCGCCAGCTTCAGTCCCATCTTCCTTGGCTTGGTTAACGTACACATTTAGCACTGTAGCAGCCGGGGGACAAAAGAAGCGCAAGTTTGTCCGTGGATCAGCACCCAGCCCACGCGAGATATGAAAGGCAGTCTGTCCACGCCATAACAAGCCTGAAGCTTCGTGTCTTGGCAATTCAGAGTCTGTAATTATAGGACCCACTCCAGGTATGCATATCTGCCCACCATGCGTATGACCACCCAAAGCAAGATCGGCACCAGAGGAGGCTATACTTTCCAAACCAATTGGCATATGGAAAAGTAAAAGCCGCAACCACTGAGGTGGAACCTGGGAAAATAGTCCTCTTAACTGCGCTGGGTGTGCACCAGGGTAATCCACCCCTACAACATGAACGCAAGAGTCGCTGTGGGATTGTCCTTCGTTTCTGAGCACAACATAACCAGCCTGCTCCAAGGCTTTCACCATTGGCTTAACATCACGCCTTAAAGGTGGATGCCTATACTTTTTCATAATACGACCAAACGTTTTATGAAAGAGCCGATAGTGGTAATAGTCATGATTACCTAAAACCGCATAAGCCCCAAGCCGTGGCTTCCTGGAAAGCAGCGAGGAGGCATACAGCATTCCACTATAGTCCTCAAAAATATCTCCGGTTAAGGCCACCAAATCATAATCCTTATCAGTCACCATCTCAATGAACTTAACTTTGTCTGCTTCCGGATAGCACAAATGTAGATCAGATAAATGAAGAACCTTAAGTGGTTCTTGTTTACCCAATCCAGAAAAATTCAAGCCCGCATCATCACCGCCTATGACAATATCCAGGATCTCAAGGGCATAACGGCGAGATTCAACTTGGCTTGCATAGAAATAAGCACCTAGCCCACCTAGCAAGGCTGACCCTGCTATAAGCTTCCACATAGAGCTCATCCAATATCCTCCAGGCTAGGTACACGAGTGTCTTTTTGAGCAAGATAGGGAGCACACAGTGTCCTTACTAGCCAACGGAAAGGTAACCCTATGCCCACCAGTGCAACAGCAAAGATAAAATCCCAAGTAAGCGGATACCAGCTTAAATTGCGTAATTCTTCTCCTGCCCAGACATGCGACTCCGGCCTAATTTGCAAAAAGCTTCCCACAACTAGGCTGCCCACAAGATAAGCTACTCCCGTGACATGTACACAAGCCAGTCCAACCATCACTGCCACAAATTGATTAACACTTGTACGCTGAGCCCCAGTTATGCGGCCAGCACAAAATGATGCTAGGACCATGCCAAGCAAATAACCAAAAGAGAGCTCTTTGTAATAGCCCAAGCCAGCACCAGAAGCAAACGGGTAAAGGTCGAAGCGGGGACCAATTAAGCCAGCAACTAAAAACAGCGTAGAAGACACTACCCCTAACTGCCAGCCTAGGGCATAGCCAACAAATATGGCCACAGGAGTCATAGGTATATAAACACTGTGCCGTACCGGCCTATCCACGTAAGACAACTGCGGAAAGTACTCCACAAGGGCTGTCCGCCACCTGACAGGTAGGTATTGGATGAACTTCACGGTTTGATTATGCAAACAGTTATTTAAATTCTGCCCTGTTGCTGTAGGCAGTGGCAGTGCAACAAAAGAGCTCAAGAAAAGAAGTTGCAGCCCCAGTAAAACCACAACTACCTGCCCAATGAGTGACTTACGCTTAAAAGGCTCAATATCGTGCCCCAATCTAAAACGCAAGGGCTATACCTCAGCCAAGTTAACTTTTAGCGCTGCCAGCATATTAACACGCTCACAGACAAGTTTTTGGAACTCGCTAGAAGTAATATTTTCTGTCCAAAGGACCATTGCATCTTCGTTGTTGTCCTGATAATAGTTGCGGCGAAGTCCAAGATTTTTGAAACCATACTTATGATAAAGGTTCTGAGCTCCCTCATTGGATACACGAACTTCCAGGGTCATCCAGCCCGCACCTACTTTCTGGGACTGGGCAATATCATTAAGCAAGAGACGTTCAGCAACGTACTTGCGTCTATAGTCTGGATGAACAGCTAAGGTAGTGATGTGTGCTTCCTCCCCAATAAGCCAAAAACCACTGTAGCCATACAGTAAGCCATTGTCCGAGGAGCACGCTACAAAATAGTATCCACCAGGGTTGTTTAGCTCATTGACAAAGGATTGTCTTGACCAGTGATGACACCCAAAAGCAATAGGCTCTATCTCCATTACCTTATCGAGATCTTTTAACATCATCTGTCTAATCTTAATGTCCATAAGACCCTTTAACGGTCACTGAAGGACCACGAAGATAGAGTGGCTCTACATGCGACCAGTGATATTCCCTCGCCAAGACATTGATTTGCTCCTCAATAGTCCCCACTGGCAATTTCAAAGATAACCGATCCCAGGCAATTTGAGCTTGGCAGCAAGCAATATTCGTTAAGACTGGCAGTGGCTCCATTTGGCCTAGTGTTTCCATTGCAGCTTGGTCAGCAACCCAACGGCTCATAAGTGGAAGAGTTTCTCTTGTCTTAGCCGCATTGAGGTACACAGGGCTCACAACTGGCAGAGAGTCCATATCACAATAAGCTGCTACAAAAAAGTGTCCTTGTGATTGAGAGACAATCAGACCCACCGGTGGCTGTGCTGCCCAGGCCAGACATTCTAACGTCGATATCCCGAGCACAGGCAAATTAAGCGCCTGAGCTAACGTCCGTGCAGTAACCACTCCAATTCTAAGTCCTGTAAAACTGCCCGGGCCTAGTCCAACCACCAAGGCAGACAGACCCGCTTTGAGCCATCCAGCTTGCTTCATCAACTGATCAACTAACGGAACAAGCATAGTCACCGCCTCCTGCCTGCTGTTACCAGATGGTTCAGCAGATCTTGACTCAATCACAGCCCCGTCCTCAAGAAGACAGAGGTGAATAGTCCGACAACTGGTATCAAAAGCTAGTATGCGCAATGAGCTACGTTACAACAGGAGGCTTGGGTTCAGAAGAAGGATTTTCAACAAAATCCTCTGCGGCAGCACCGAGCAGAACATCATCAGATGGAATGAGTTCTTCTAGTTCAGCCAAATTCATTAGTACCGGCTGGGCATGGAAGAGAAGCTGGATTGACTCCTCTTGAATGCTCCTCAATAACTGGTTAAACATGTCAAAAGCTTCTCGCTTGTATTCCTGGAGAGGATCTCTTTGTCCGTAACCACGCAGCTGAATACCTTCCCGAAGCTGATCAATGCTATGAAGATAGTCCACCCACTTGCTGTCAATAGTTCTCAGCAAGATTTGCCGCTCCAATTCCCTCATGATATCGCTACCAATGTGTTGCTCACGAACTTCATAAGCAAGCCGAACAGCTTCCAAAAGCTTCTGTGCCAGATCTTCATAGGAAAGACCAACCAACTCTGACAGTGGAATATCCTCCAGCATCGGGATTAATGTGTTGAGTGTATTAAGAACCGCGGGCAAGCTTTCTTCTTCCCAAGTTTCCGGAGGAGTCTCGCTGTCAATGTGACTGCTCAAAATAATGTCCAGATGCTCTTCCAGCATGTCCAGCATCGCTTCTTTTAGATTGGCCTTTTCTAGAATCCTGCGACGCTCCCTGTAAATAACCTCCCTCTGGGTATTCAACACATCGTCATACTGAAGCACATGCTTGCGCGTATCAAAATGGTGGGCTTCCACCTTCTTCTGGGCGCCTTCAATGGAACGAGTCACCATGCCTGACTCAATGGGCATCTCCTCATCCACGCGAATCAGTTCCATAAGCCTGGCTATCTTCTCACCGCCAAAAATGCGCATCAAATTATCTTCTAACGACAGGAAAAAGCGGCTACTACCCGGGTCACCTTGGCGGGCTGCCCTCCCTCTCAATTGATTGTCTATGCGCCGAGATTCATGACGTTCGGTTCCTAATATATGCAACCCTCCCAACTTTACTACTTCGTCATGCTCAGCATCGGTTTGGCTTTTGCTGCGCTCATAAAGTTGGCGATACTTCTGGTCAAATTGTGTGTCTTGAGCAGTAAGTCCTTCTTTTTTAAGTTTCTCCATGGCCAGAAATTCTGGATTGCCACCAAGCAAAATGTCAGTTCCACGCCCAGCCATGTTGGTCGCTACTGTAACTGCACCTTTGCGCCCAGCCTGCGCTACAATCATAGCTTCTTTTTCGTGGTGCTTGGCATTAAGCACATTGTGCGGAATTCCTTTGCGGATTACTGCCACCACTTTGGCCGTTCGTAAAATAGAATAGCAACGCTCAATGAGCTCTTCTGCTTTCGGAAATTCAGCTTCGACTTGCTTACACAGCTCAGCAAATTTGGCCACATCGATAAGCCCTGGACGCTCGAAGACCTTCTTTAACGCATCAATAGCTGCTCCAGATAGCTTCTGTTTCTTTATCAGGTCCACAGCCTTCACAATCTTTCGATTGAGATATTCACCCATTTTATGGGGCCGTCCTAAAAGCTCAGCAATTATTTCTGATTTCTCAATGCTTGTTGTACCAACCAGCACAGGTCGACCCATCTCGTGCATTTCTACAATTTCTTCAATGACTGAGTAAAACTTCTGGGCTTCGTTCTTATAAATGATGTCTGGATAATCAATTCGGATGTTTGGCTTATTGGTTGGAACAGCCACAACATCCAGGTTGTATAT
>JACQVM010000351.1 GCA_016209785.1 Candidatus Melainabacteria bacterium
CCTGGCTCCGGCACCACCTCACAGCAACCACCTGGCTCCGGCACCACCTCACAGCAACCTCTTGCCTCTGGCAATCAGCCAATTGCCAATCCTGGTCAGCAGCCTACTGGAACGCCAGTACAGTCAGCCGCAGATCCGCTAGCCCAGTCAGCGACAAGTACTGCCAGTCTACCCCCGAACACAACGGTAGAAAAAAGCCAGGCTGCTACATTTGTTCCGAATCAAGCTGCTAGCACCGCATCTGGTACCACTAATTCCAACAACTCGGAAGCAATTGTCGATGCAGGAACTGCGTTGCCAACAGGTCGACAGCCAAATGTATCAGCACATCCTGTCATGCACGGCGCAGTAATAGCTGACGTGGCAGCTCAGGTAGTCTCGCAAATTCCATCACTGTCAAGCGCAGCTCAGCCACTCTCCAGCTCACCATACACACAAATAGCTTCGACAGGAACGCCGGCCTCATCGCTTCCTGTCGCGCCAGCTTCTCAGCCGATGTCCTCGCAACCTTCGGCAGACACTGCCACACCAGGGCAACCAAGCGACTCTTCTCAGCAGCCGGTCACCTCCATTCAAGGGATTTCCGCACCCACTGAGCAAGTCACACAGGCCGCTGGGACAGTCACCCCAGAGGCTGTCCCGTCTGGCGTTACCTCAATACCGGAAAACCTGCTATCAAGCCACCCACCAGTAACACCTGCTACTGATCGCACATCAAACATATACAGCCAAGAAGCTGTCGGTTTGAGTTCGTCGATGGCTGCTCAACCGTCGATTAGCCCTTGGGACTCTCCTACTGCCTCGCATCACCCAGACAAGAGTCATTCCAGCCAACATACCGATGCAGCCCAGTATACCCCATGGGCTGCTGCACAACGGCCAGGCGATGAGATTTCACCGGATGTTATACGTGGTGAGTTTGCAGAAAAGAGCTCAGAAGAACAAGCCAAACTTGAACGTGCACTGAAGGAAAGGGACGAACTGATCAGGAAGGACCGGGAGGAACAAGAGCGGCAAAAGCAGGAAAGGGAAGAGCAACGACGCCGAGAGTTAGAAGAACAAGCAAAGCGTGACGCGTTGCTTGCACTATTGGCAGCAAGAAAGGCTAAGGAGCAAGCCGAGAAGGCTCTGGAAGAAAAGATACGCCGGGAGGAACAGGAGCATCTTAAGCGTCGCAGAGCCAAGTATGTTGTTGTAGAAGGGGACACATTAGAGTCGATTGCCCAAAAGATGCTACAGGACCAATCTCTGGCGCCCCTTATCTTTGAAATTAATCGCCAAGTTATTCCTTCCAGAAAGGTCCAAGATAAACTATTTGTTCATCTGAAGCCTAAGCAGTTAGTCTATCTGCCATTACCTGAGGACATCAAGAAATTCCGATTGCGACCTTTAAAGTCCCGCACCATGGAGTTTCGCTACGTTACTCTTCTTACACCAACCGGCGAGCAATCGAAGACCAACGACTCCCTTCAAGAAAAGTTGGGCTCTGAGAGTAAAACCTCACCCACAGCAGAAGTTCCATCAGCAACTCAAACACGCCGGCAAAATATAGAAAGTTTACTTGGCTCTTTGAGCGGGATTGCTGATGAGAGTGGGCGTATCAAATACTGTGTTAGGCTTGGCGACACTCTTGAGTCAATAGCTATAAAACACCCGGCACTGCAAGATGTTGGGTTATGGAAATTGGTGGCAGAAATTAACAACCTTACTACCGATGTGGATAGCAAAGGCTCGCCGCTAGTCACTGTGCAGCGAGGACAAGTCTTGAGCTTACCTTCAGCCGAAGAAATTGCAAATTATCGCAAATCTAATGCACCACTCATTGATGAGGCAATGATTGTTCACCAGTTTATCCGCCAGCTAGGAGAAGCAAGCCGTCTCGTTAGTTGCGTATGCGAGCTGGAAACGTCTAAAGCATTTACTAAACGACTTGAGGTCCTCAATGATAACAACTGGCTACCGGTTATCTTATATGAAATGAGTTCAAACAGGTGCATGCGTTACGAGTTCATGTTGGATGGCAGCAGGAAAACAAAACAAATTGACCTACCGCTGCATACCGTAAACGAACTTGCACTCAACGAACTGTCTTCTGGCGCTGAACAGTTACGTGAGAAGTTCTTGTCAGGCAAGTCCATTAGCGACTAACGCCTGAGATGAGTCCTACGTACATCATTAGGTACTTCCCATCATTGCAAAATCTCAGACAAAGCAAGCACCAGTTTGTCTAACTCTTCTTCAGTAGTAGCTGGATGACAGGACACTCGCATACCATGCTCGGGCTGTCCATAAAGGTAGTCTGGTTGCACCCAAATTTGGTAACTATCCCATAAGGCTTGACGGAGGTCGCTAACCGTAACCAATGGTGCTTCCCAGGTGACGGTTACCATACCACTGGATTCTTCTTCAAGATATGGTGTTTGAATTTGCTGCCCAGGAAGTTGTTTTAATTTCTCGCACAGATACTTCTTTAAGGTCAGTTGTCTTTTGGCAATTACCTCTGGATTCAGCTCAAGGTTTAACCTTATGGCTGCTGCCAAACCAAGCCAGCGTGCCATATCTCCTGTTCCTTGGAACTCAAAGCGAGCAAGTTTGTGATTTGGGAAATTATAGAAACAATCAGCCAACCATAAGGGTTTTAGTTGAGGTATTAGATCTTTTCGCGCATAGAGAAATCCCGTACCATTGGGCCCACCTAGCCACTTGTGTCCTGATCCTACCCAAAGCGGGTAATAAGCTGGACGACAAAGTCCCTGACCAGGAGAATGTGCCCCATCCACAAGAAGTGGAATGCCTGCGCGGGCTAGCTCATCAACCAAAGGTTTAAGATTGGGACGCCACCCACTATAACAATCAATTTCACTCACCTGCACCAGGCGTGTTTGGTTGCTTACAAGGTTCAATATTCCCTTACATAAAGCCATGCTGCCCTTTAAAGGCTCAACATTATACTCAAGGATCCGAACACCACGTGTTTCGTGGAGATACCGGCAGATGGTCCTAGTTACCCCATGCTCATGCGTTGTAGTCACTAGTTCGTCGTCAGGTCCAGCAAGGAAACTCTGCATCACAAGCTGGAGTCCCTGCGAGGTGCTGTTGGTTAAGAGCAAAGATTCGGCACCAACACCGAAAAGCTCAACGGCTGCTGCACGAGCTTCCTCTAAAGGACTTGTTTCGATGAAAGTAAACCGCGTGGGATTGGTATTAAACTTGTGGAGAGCATCTCTTAGCGCCGTCAGTACCCTTTCTGGCTTTCTGCCACAACTGCCGGAGTTTAGATAGATTGAGCCATCAGCAGGTAGCGGAAACTCTTGCCTTAAGAGATCCACGTTTAAATCAACTGTTGCTTCATTACTTGAGAACATGCTCACCTAAGACCAGCCAACTTGAGAAGCAGACAGCATATGGCCCCTAGCAGAAAGGCTACCGGCAGGGTCAAAATCCAAGCTGAGAAGATTAGCTTGATTGTCCGAAGGTTAAGCTTAGACAGACCATGCAATGTGACTGTCCCACCTGCTACAGCCGAAGACAATGTATGAGTAGTGCTGATTGGGGCACCTGTTAAAGAGGCAGTAAGGATAATGGCTGCCGTACTAAACTCAGCGGCAAAGCCATGAGTATACTGCAGCCTCTCTCGGCTTATTTTCGTGCCAACCGTACGGATGACACGCCAGCCACCAATCATGGTACCAAGTCCAATGGCAAAAGCTGCAGTAACTATCACCCAAAGTGGTATTGAGTTTAATGTGTACCCACCTCCAGGAAATTGCGTTGCCAAAACAATAGCAATAATCCCCATCGTCTTTTGCCCATCATTGCTCCCATGAGTAAAACTAACGGCTGCTGAAGACATAATCTGTAGCCAACGCATAAACTGTGGTTGCCCTTGTCTTAAGCCTTCACCCTTGAGCCCTACTCTTACAATAGCTCTGTCCACGGCTGCCGCCAAAACAAGCCCTCCCACAAAACCTGCTATGGGTGAAATTGCAAGCGCTGTCAGCACCTCAACAAGCTTTGACCAGGTTACGCCATTTACACCAGCCTCTGCAATTCCTGCTCCAAAGAGTCCGCCAATTAAACAGTGGGATGAGCTAACCGGGATGCCATAGTACCAAGTGAAAATGTTCCATATGAGGCTGCCCAACAGAGTTGCCAGGATAATGGGTAAGCTGAGCTGATCTCGTGGGATAACTTCTGTTATTACCTGTGCTACAGCCGTACCAACCAACAAGCAACCCAGGAAGTTTAAGGTCCCGCTCATGAGGATAGCCACGTTGGGTCGCAAGGCCTTTGTATAAATTACTGTAGCTACGGCGTTGGCAGTATCATGAAAGCCATTCACAAAATCAAAGGTATAGGCCAGAGCCAGAGCAACCAAGGCTAAGAAGCTTTCAACATGCATGGCAAATACAAGGAAGTTTAAGCTAGTTTGTGGTACTTCCACAAACAAATCCAGGAACCCTAATAATCGTATAGGATTTTCAGGTAAGGGGGATCCGTTAAATTGCAGACTGGCAGTTACCGATAGGAAAGTATGTTTGGAGAAGGTGAACTTGGCTTCTTCGCGCTCTTTTTCTTTTTTGCTGTGCTCGTTATTTTAGGTATTGCTGCCAATGCAGGTTTTTTTGGGCCAATTTAATAAGTTGATCTTCTCTATCTTCTTGATAGCGAGTTGTTTTGGGCTAGCGGCCTGCACACCCATACCTGCTGGTGACCCACAGTTGACCCAAAACACACAACTGGACCTCGTTGATTGGCACATAACAGGACTGTGGATTATCAACTGCCCCGTTGCCTGGGTAAAGGTCACCAATAATAGTGCTGTTCCCATCAAGGATGTAACATTCCAGTACAACACCTACGACGAGTCCGGCCAGCAACTTGATGAGGGAACATTTACCATTGAGGGCGATGTGCCCCCTGGCACTAACAAAAACTTCATTGAGCTGTACCTAGGACTGGTAAGTCTTTACTCAGAAAAACTCAGCATCAAGCTTCTCTCAGTCTCGCCCGGCTAACATAAAAACTAACCCAACTACTGCTTATCAACTAAATAAGCAGACCTAAGAACAATGTAGGCAATAATGCCATAGAAAATGACCAGCATGGCAATCATGAGAATTGGCATCTTTTCAAAGATTTTGGCAAATGGCCTAACTATAAAATCAATAAAGATTAACCCAACTGCAGTGCCTGGCATAAGACCAACGCCTCTTGAAAACCAACAAAAATGTAGTGTACACCAGTTGCGGTCAACTTAAAAGAGGCCATCAAATATGTTGGAGATCAACTTCTAGGGACAGGACACCTGCTGGGTCCTTAAATACCACTGTAACTACTCCCTCGTCAGTAGCATCTGGCACCTGATTTTCTTCTTGTACTACAGGTTCTTGAACTGATTGTCTGCCCATACGACGTATTCTAGATCTGCTTTTACCAGTACTTTGCTTTTGCTGAGGCTTTTGACGGGAATTTTTCATTTGTGGTGTGGCAGGTTTGACGACCTTTTGAGGCAGCACAGGCGTGTAAGAAAGCAGTATTTTTGAGGGAATGAGATCCTTGGCACCAGTTTGTGCTGAGGCAATGATGGCTCGCTCAGCATGAACTGGCTGATTCAAATAAGCATTGACCTCCACAGGTGTCCTGGAGACCAGCAAAGCAACCTTTTCCAGTCCTGGATTTTGATCAAAGGTCAAGTAGCCGTCTTGAGGCAAGGCGTAGTCTCGGCCTCTTGAAACTTGGTTTGCCTCACCCGGCTCCGGAAACAGTATCGATTGCTCGCCCCGACTGCCACTTTTAAGGACAATGTATGCATAACCGTCTATGTTTGCCTTGATGTGAAACCTAATTTTATCGCCAGAGCGAAAGGTAAACTTGTTGTTAACCTGCAGTAGCGTGCTGTCACGGTTGAGCTCAATCCAGTACTGGATGCCCGTGTTAATGTTCCTGGTCGGCTCATTCATTTGCTCAAGATACAGTCCCTTGGCACCCTGCCCTTGAGCGTAAGCTAACTGCACACAAAGGCTTGAAATAATCACCAGTGATACCCAACCAACGAGGCTGTTGCTAATCATGGTTTATCTCCTTGTCATTTAGCGGTGCCACAGCACATTATTCACCATGAATAATTTGAAAACGTGCAAGGTAAACAGATTTGTCTTGATTGCCAGACTTATGTGGGAAAACTGACTTGCCAAACGCACTTTGGGAAACTTCCAGACCAGTTTCTGATGGTGTGCTGTTGAGAATTTGTGTTGCCTGGAGGAAAACATCGGTGAGTTGTCCCGGCTGCGTCATCAATGTCGATTTGGTGCTGCTTGCTAAGAGCACAACAGTTTCTCGCCCAGGATTTCCATAAATAGTCAGCCCTTGCAAAGCTACCTTGCCCTTGGCAGGACTGCTTACAGTTTCCCTAGGAATTGTAAGCACCGAACCCCAAGAGCATTGTTTATCTTCAGATGGCGAGTCAGGATAAATAAGATGTACATCTTGCGAGGTAGTGCCTTGGTGAAGTGCGTACACAACAAAGTCTCCTAGCACCTTGATACGTATACGAATTACATCTCCTGAATGAAATATACTTCCTTTAGGCATAGTTACCCAGGCTGCCTTTTCTAAATCTGCCTTATCTACTGTTGCTTCTAAGATCATAGATGGAGAGACCTTGCCAACAGCAGGTGGTTTGATAGTTCGACCAAAGCTCAAATATAAGAACAACACGCAAACCATGACTACCGCCAGAACAGCTCCTAACGTAGCCAACGGCTTAAGTTTCATTCCTACACCTAGCTTTACATCCAGCCAAAGCCGTTGTCCACAGGACTTACAAAACTTGGCAGAGGCTAGACTTGATGAGCCACAACGCGGGCAATCAACCCGAGCTAATTCTGTACAGCCTCCCACAGATACACTCTCTTGTGGCTGGCTCAGCTCCTCAACACTTTTTGTATCCGCGGACAGATCTAAGCATTGATAAAGGGCATCAACCCAAATGAGCTGATTGAGACTTGTTATAGCTGATCCACGCCCAGGACTTTGCGGCAGGCGCCCACAATGTACTCCTATGACC
>JACQVM010000345.1 GCA_016209785.1 Candidatus Melainabacteria bacterium
ATACACTGATATGCAGTCCAAAATAGCCAATCCTGGGCCAGCAGGCAACTTCCTAAGAGCTTCATCAAGGCTAAATGGAACCTCCAGCGTATGCCAGTCCTGGGGGCGCCGTGCACGGTGCCGCCTAACCCGGTCATCTACTTCCCCATCAGAAGACCATTGCTGCATGGTTGCCAAGTAATAAATCTTATGCCCGAAATCCCTTGCCAATGCTTCAGCCAGTGCCGATTTCCCTGAGCGTGCACCTCCAGTTATTAAAACTAAGTTTGTATTGTCGTTCAAGAAATTGAAGGTTGGTCTCATTGCCGAGAACTGAAAAAAGCACTATTCTAATGTCAATCTCAATCTTTTCTTAATAAACTAGATACCGTCAGCTTTACCATCGAGATATCAAGTGACGTTAATGACAAAATCTAGAGATCGATGTTCAACCACCGACCGCTCGGTTGTGGAAGTGTATCAAGCTTTCATGACTGGCTACACCCAGCGGATTAACAGAGCTACCTTTAATGTCACCATTGGTGGGGTCAAGATAGGCGCAGCAAAATATTCACGACTGGCTCAAATCAATCTCGCCAACCGGATCATAACGTTTTCACGATATGCTATTGAAAACGTACCTGAGCGTGGAAGACGTTATCTGGTAATTCACGAGCTGGCACACGTAAAAGAACCTAGCCACAATAAACGCTTTTGGGAGCTGGTAGGACAATACGAACCCAGCTACCGACAAGTAGGACGGGCACTTGAATTGGCTTTTCAGCGTAATATTAAGGAAGATCTGTTACTAAACAGCCCCATTAAGATTCCCAACCCACTAAACGGCCGCCTTGAGCAACCCAAGCTCTTACTTTCTCCACGGGTTAACACGTTGACATCCAGCCAATCGAACAGACGCGAGGCAACGACGACATGCGCATCGTCCGCTGAGCATATAGTGAACAATCTATCTTTCGGTACGGAAACTGTCCTCAATGAAGGAGAGGATGATATTTATGCATGCATAGAAGATGTCCTTGGAACAGACGTTGATATCCGCGCAGGCATCATGTGTGGTGGCTCAGAAATTGATTTAGCCATTGCAGCAGCGATATAAAAGTGTCATTTGACTATTCCATTTTGTTGCAAACTAATTTATTATCAGGTTCGGATGTTTCCATAAACTCATGTCTTCAGATACAGGTTAGAATTGGCATGAACTTTGGAGAATTCATGGTGTGGCACTGTCAGGAATTCTGAATGAATAATCGACGAGTTGTAGTAACAGGCATTGGTGTTGTAAGCCCAATAGGTATTGGACGCCATGAGTTATGGAAGGCGCTCTTAGAAGGACGGAGCGGTGTAGCCCGCATCACTCATTTTGATCCTGATGCTATTGGCTTAGACGTAAAAATTGCAGCCGAAGTCAAGGGTTTCGATATTGCCAACTTTTATCCCGACAAAAGAAAAGTTGGATCCATGCTCAAAGAAATGGATCGAGTGACATTGTTTGCCATGGCAGCAGCCAAAATGGCTCTGGAAGATGCTCAGCTGGAGATTCGCAAAGCCTCTCCCGAACGTGTAGGTACCTTCATAGGAACTGGTGTGGGAGGTTTGATTACAACCACCGCTGACCAGTTGAAGCTGATGGAGCAAGGACCGAAAAAAATTGGACTGCGTTCCATTATCAGATTAATGCCCAATGCACCGTCAGGACAGGTGGCCATCGCGCATGGTGCCAAGGGTAGAGCTAAAAGTGATGCCACAGCTTGTGCAAGTGGCCTTGACTCGCTATTTGATGCATATATGTACATTATGAACAATCGTGCTGACGTAATGATATCTGGAGGAACAGAAGCATCACTGAATCCTTTCGCAGTTGCCTCCTTTGGCAACATGATGGCTTTATCCAGACGCAATAATGAACCTGAAAAAGCAAGCCGTCCATTCAACGCCGATCGCGATGGTTTTGTCATGGGCGAAGGTGCTGTCATTCTTATTCTTGAAGAGTTGGAACACGCCTTAAGACGCAACGCACCCATAGTAGCTGAAATCATTGGTGGTGGCGCTAGTTGCGATGCCACCCACATAGTGGCCCCTGATGAGCATGGCGATGGCGCAGCGAGGGCCATTCGTGAGGCACTCAATGATGCCAATTTGTCTCCTGAATGCATCGATTATATCAACGCACACGGAACGTCAACACCACTTAATGATGAGCGAGAAACGCTGGCTATAAAGAGGGTATTTGGAGATCACGCATATAAGCTAGCTATCTCAAGCACCAAATCAATGGTCGGACATCTTTTAGGAGCCGCAGGAGCCATAGGTGCTGCCGCAACAGCACTCTCACTATACGATCAAAAAATTCATCCTACCATCAACTATGAAAATCCAGATCCTAAGTGCGACCTTGACTATGTGCCCAACCTCTCACGATTTGCCAATCTTGAGCACGCAATGGTAGAAGCCTTAGGGTTTGGCGGTCACAACACTGTCTTAATCATGAGACGATTTGTTGCTTAAGAACAATATCTAACCTTGGTCCTCTACACTGAAGTTAAGGAGCTTGAGGCTTCATCGTCTTGCTTTACAGTCGGGTCTGAATGACTGCCGGACGTAGACGCTACGCCTAACTGAGGCACCTGACCTTGCGTGCTTTGAGTTGAACCACCCAGCTTGCCCATACTTCTATGCTCTTGTCCCTCAACGCCTGCAAGCTTAAATACAGTTTTGCTGCCTGCATTCATCCGAATCTCCCCGGCAGTCACCAGGAAAGGAAATTGGGCAACAAGTTTTTGCTCATCGCTGACACCTTGAGTACCTTTAGAG
>JACQVM010000346.1 GCA_016209785.1 Candidatus Melainabacteria bacterium
ATGTCAGGGACAGCGGCTTGGTGCACGCATTATTGGGAATAGAAAATCTCGACAGGCTAAGCGGTCATCCTATTGTAGGAGCCAGTTGGGAGGGCTTTGTAATTGAGAATTTGCTTTCAGTATTGCCAGCATCGATCCAGGCATTTTTTTATTGTACGTTTTTCGGCGCTGAAATTGTTGTCGTTCTTGAATTGCCGGAAGGCCAATGATGGGCTATTGAGTTTTAACGTGGCTTGTCTGCCAAACTAGAAAAAGGTTTCTATTACGCTTGTGAAGACCTTAAACCAACACGAGCCTTTGTAGTTTATTCTGGTGAGGAGCGTTATCCAATTGCCGAGGGAATTGAAGCAATCAGCTTGCAGGAATTAGCTTCAATTCTAGCTGGCGAACAGAAAGTCAGGCTCTCAGACCGCTTACTGACAATTGGCAAGGACTGTGCAGCCCACCTCAAGGAGCCTTTCCGTGCAATCGATCATGGCAACATGCTCTATGGCGTTGACGGATTGCCACAATGATTATTGATACCTCGGCACTTATTGCCATCCTGCGTGATGAACCAGAGGCACTGTCTAAACAATGACCAAATTCTCATGCTATGCCATGTAACATCCTTTGTCCAACGCAGTGGATTAGGTTAGACTGAGCTCACGCCATAAGCAGCTCGTTAATTAGGATTCTTTAAGTTACCTGGGAGAATTTATGCACATATTGAAGTCGACATCGTTAAGAAAAGCTAGCGCTGCCTTAATGCCACTCGTGTCGTTGCTGATGGCTCTTGGAATGACTGGTTGCACTACCGAACCATCGACAACAACAAACGTCACCCCACAAGGAACAGTATCGCTGGATGCTCTCAAGGTAGGGATGCCAGAGAACACTTTTAAAGATTCCATTTTAACTTTTGTACCTGATCCTAAAGGAGCTCTAGCTGGCAAAGTCCAGTATCTCAGTCGCACTAACAATGCCAATGGTGGTCAAGTAATTGCGCAATGCATGGATGGAAAATGTTTTCAGTTGCAGGTTTATCACCTGAGCAGTCCAATCTCAAAGGATACCGCTATCAAGTCCATGCGTAGCCTGCTTCCATCCGATGCTCCCAATCAATCAAAAGTTGATGATAGCGAGCTTAAAAAAGGTAAAGCTGGCAAGCTTACCGAAGTTTATTCTTTTGGTGACAGCTATTTAGGCGAGCTCACTTACACTGACCCCGCCGGAGCTCAGGTAACAATAGTGAATGTCTGGGCACTCAAGCAGTAAGAGTATGTAAAACAGCCTGTACCGCAACGAAAGAGCAAAGCTCACGATTTTTTATCCAAGGACATCCCAAGTTACTGCTGTTCCAGCCTTAACATCCTGATTGACGTGCTTGTTTAAGAGCTTCTCAAAGTATTTGGTTGGTAGCCCATATCCAGGCCGTATAGCTCGTACATTCCTTACCGTTATAGGTTCTCCCTTGTGGACATCCTCAACAAAATACAATGATCGCCGGAAGTTAACTGAGTTTTTCTCGGTTTCACAAGATCCATAATGTATCTTTCCTTTAGCTCGCCAGGCCCGTTCGGTTTCTTCAACAAGAGCCTTCATTTCACTAGGTTCCATAGAAAATGCTGAGTCAACACCACCGTCTGATCGTAAAAGTGTAAAGTGTTTTTCTATTACACTGGCGCCCAAAGCCACAGCAGCTACAGCTACTCCCGTACCAGGTGTATGGTCAGATAGCCCAATCTCACAGTTAAAAAGTTGCCTCATATGAGGAATTGTAACTATATTAGAATCGTCTGGTGTGGCTGGATATGAACTAGTGCATTTTAAAAGCACAATGTCTTGTGCACCCTCCTCACGAGCTGCACGTACAGTCTCATCTATTTCAGCCACTGTTGCCATGCCAGTAGAAATGACAAGTGGCTTGCCAGTGCTTGCCACCTTCCGTATAAGCCTTACATCAGTCATTTCAAAAGAAGCAATTTTATATAACTCTACACCTAGTTTTTCCAAAAAATCAACTGCAGTTTCATCAAATGGTGTACTAAAGCCAACAATTCCATGCTGCCGACACCTATCAAAAATTGGCTTGTGCCATTCCCATGGGGTATGAGCTTCATCATAGAGATCGTATAAAGAGCTATTCTGCCAAAGAGCAAAAGAGTCACCCAACTGAAACTCTGCCTTCTCTGAGCGTATGGTCATGGTATCAGCAGTATATGTCTGGATCTTCACAGCGTGCACACCACAAGCAGCCGCTGCATCCACAATTGCTAATGCCCTCTCTAAAGATTGGTTGTGATTACCAGACATCTCAGCCACTATAAAAGGCGGCACGTCTAGCCCGATTTTACAATTGTCTAGCCCCAGAGCTTTCATCTACAATCCTGTCTCCATCGTTACTCAATTGCACACAAGCTACTTAGTATTCTCCCGTGCAAACACCAACCCTTGATACACGCCCAAATGCAGATGCACATTATACTGCGGAAGAGGACTGCGTTTCCAGATGGTGCAAAGGCTCACTGTAAAACAGTCCGTCTCTTTTTACATACCCAGCTCCGGCAAATAGTTTCTCCGATGCCTCATTGCCAGGCAACACCTCAGCCACAAGTGTCGCCTCCGGCGCCAGGCGTCGTGCCAACTTCAAAGCCGCTGCCCCCAGCCCCATACGATAGTGATCTGGAGACACATAGACACTTACTTCATATTCATCCCGATTACCCATACGATCAAGCCGCAACACACCTACAGGCTCTCCAGCATATTCAATAATATTGAAGAGACAATTGAGATCACTCAACTTTGCATGCAACCACCCATAATGCTCCTCTCGTGTAGGAATCATCCTATTGCGTGAGCGTCTCCGTGTGCGCGGGTCCTGTTGCCAGGCAAGCATGTTCTCGGCATCGTCGACGGTGGCAGGCCTCAATGTAACCTCGTTGCCATCACGTGCCCGCTCCGGCATCAGTGCAAGTGCTACCCGTCGGGCGCCACGTCCATCACAGATAGCGCTTGCTGCGATTGTCATCTGTTGACGCCTCTTGTCGTCAGCAACAAGTTCTGCCAGGGCTTTTGCAATCAACTGAACACTGGAGCCAGGAAATCTTCCTACATAGTGCACTGCTCCAATTGCCCCAAGAGCCTTTGCCACCATGAGTTGATTATCAGCCACAGATAAAAGAATAGTAGGCAAACCAAGGCAACAACGCTCCCAGGACGCTGTCCCGCCGCCACCGACGGCTAGATCCGCTTGAGCCATGAGCTCAGCCATGTTGCCAGGGCTAACATGTACGCAAGCGGGAAAGGGCATGACCTCTGCTAGTGCCTTGACAGCCATTAAGTGTGGGCTGCCCACCCCCATGACCACATCCACCGCTACGCTCAGCCCAGCGACAGCCACAGCCTCAAGCACAACGCTTGTTGCATTGGTCGCATCGGACAACCCCATCGAGACCAGGATACGCCTTACCGGCACATTGCAACCACGCCGGGCAAGACTTTCAGGACGCAATATGGCAAAACGTGGGCGCACAAGAGCATAATGCGGTCCTAGCAAGAGCTGGCATCCCTTCCTTACCACGCCACTATAGTCAGATGCCACGCGCCCATGCGTTGGATCAATTAAGACATCTGCATCGTGTGCTCGCCCCGATAAATCATCCAGTACCACAATCTTGCCAGCCTTAGCCCGGCAGGCCTTCTCGTATTTTTCATCGAGCCCATAGTGATCCACAACAAGCACATCAAACTGTCCAACGCTCAAACCAACCAAGGCATCTGGATTGTCAAACTCTTCTGGCGCCAGCACATACTGCTCAAACTGCAACTTCACCAACTCCTGAACAACGTTCTGGCTACCTTCAACACAAACAAAGGAGCACTCCACCCCCTCATTGGCAAGCACTTTGGCTAGAGTCAAGCAACGCATGACATGTCCGCCGCCGATTTGTGGCGAAGCATCTACACGAAAGAGTACTTTCATCTTGGGCAACTCACCCAACATCTTGTATCCTCAGGCATGTAAGCTCATAGTTATAATTTCTTGCCAAAATATCTTAGACGCCAGTACTGTTTGGCAACATGCACTTCATGTTATCGTACTTAGCTTATAAAAAGGCTCTTGTCCTTATGGACACACAGATGTGTTTGTGATGAGCATAGTTTGTCTGGTTGCCTGACAGGCTGGTTTATTGGACTTCTAATTGTTATTTTCTTGCTGATGATTGATTGGACTAATTCAACTGTTCTAGTGACCGGGGGAACTGGTTCTTTTGGTCAAGCCTTAATTGGCAAACTTCTAAGAACAATTCCTCCTAAAAAGTTGATAATCTTTAGCCGAGACGAGCTCAAACAATTTGAGATGTCTACTCGGCTTAGCAACCAGTCCTTGAGGTTCTTCCTTGGCGATGTAAGAGACAAAGACAGGTTGTATCGAGCCTTTCAAGATGTGGACATCGTTATTCATGCTGCTGCCTTAAAGCAAGTTCCTGCAGCCGAGTACAATCCTTTTGAGTTTATTAAGACCAATGTTATTGGTGCTGCAAACATCATTGATGCTGCCATAGACCGTGGTGTAAAGAAAGTAATTGCCTTAAGTACTGACAAAGCAGCAAACCCAATTAACCTCTATGGTGCCACAAAGCTTTGTGCAGATAAGCTCTTTGTAACTGCTAACGCTTATGCTGGTTCTCGCCCCACTAGATTTGGCATTGTACGTTATGGCAATGTCATTGGTAGCCGTGGAAGTGTGATTCCCTTGTTTATGGAAATGCGGAAGACCGGAGTACTAAAGCTAACTGATGAGAGGATGACGCGCTTCTGGCTTACACTTGAGCAAGGAGTAGAGTTTGTACTTCGTTGCGTAGAAACACTGTCCGGAGGCGAAGTTTTCGTGCCCAAGATTCCTAGCATGCGCCTTATGGACCTTGCCGTCGCTATTGCTCCTAATTGCCGTTTTGAATTTGTTGGCATTAGGCCAGGTGAGAAATTGCACGAGACCTTAATTCCTAAAGATGAGTCTCTTTGGTGCATGGAATTTCAGGATCACTACATTGTTCAACCAAGCCAACTCTGGTGGGATCCAGAGGTACTCCTGACGCGAGGTGGAAGTCCAGTTTCCAATGGCTTTCATTACCGCAGTGACTTAAACGACTGCTGGCTTAGCGGAGATGATTTATGCAGACTAATCCAAGAACCAATAAAAGCACCAGCCTTGCGCTAGATGGTGGTCCACCAGTAAGAAAAACATGGCTTCCTTATGGTCATCAGAGCATTTCTCATGCCGATGTGGAATCCGTTACTAGGGTACTCAACAGCCAATGGCTCACCCAAGGGCCTGCCATCGAACAATTTGAGCAAAAACTAGCCACCGCAGTAGGAGCCAAATATGCCGTTGCTTACAGCAGTGGCACTGCCGCACTGCATGGCGCATATTTTGCTTGCGGAATTGGCAAAGGGCATGAAATTGTCACTACTGCCTTAACCTTTGCTGCCACTGCTAATGCTGCACTTTATCTTGGTGCTATACCAAGATTTGCTGATATTGACGCCAACACAGGCAATATAGATCCTGACTCAGCAAGCAAGCTTATCAACGCTCAAACCAAGGCCATAGTTGCTGTGGATTATGCTGGGCACCCTTGTGATATTGATGAGTTAAAGGCATTAGCCAACCGTCACCAACTTCTTTTCCTGCAAGACGCAGCACATGCCCTCGGAGCGTCTTATAAGGACAAGCCTATTGGCTCATTGGCCGACATGACTATTTTTAGCTTTCATCCAGTAAAGGCAATTACCACTGGTGAAGGCGGGATGGTCACAACCAATAATCCAGAACTGGCTCACCGGTTGCGTGTATTTCGCACCCATGGCATTGAAAAGAATGCTCAATTGTTTGAGCTCGACAATCCAGGACCCTGGCACTATGAAATGCAGCACCTAGGCTACAACTACCGTTTAACTGATATTCAGGCTGCCCTTGGCTCAAGTCAACTGGATCGCCTCGATAAATTTATTGAACGGCGACGCAACATAGCAACTCAATACAGGGCTGCACTGGACGACTTGGACAACATTAGCTGTCTTAGCGAAAAGGAATATGTCCGCTCAGCTTATCACTTGTTTCCAGTACTTTTAAATGTGGACATTGAAGAACAAAGCTTGGCTCAATTGCGAGAAAATGTTGTTAGAGCACTTCATGCAGAAAATATAGGCGTTCAGGTACATTACATACCTGTGTATAGACACCCAGTTTACCGGCATCTCCTTGGCGATCAGACATACCAAACCTGTCCCAGCACCGAGTGGTTCTATAAGCGTGTGTTCAGCTTGCCACTGTTCCCCGCCATGTCAGATCAAGATGTTGCTGATGTAGTTGTTGCTCTTACAAAGGTGATGAATCACCCTTGTAAGAGATTAGGCTTAACTGCTGGCAGCTAGCTGGTCGACACAGCCTGAGCAATTATCTTGGGTGCTATTGCTCCTGATTTGGCCATAAGCTCGTCATACAATGGAATGACCCTTTCAGGCACACCCTTAGCTACAATACTGCCACCATTTAAGAGCACCACATGATGACAGTGCTTTGCCACTGCCACCATATCATGGGTTACTAAAATGATTGTTTTACCTGCTTCTTGCAGGCTCATAAACTTCTTAAAACATTTCACCTGGAAGTTCATGTCGCCCAATGCTAAGTATACATCAACCAGCAAAACATTAGGATCTACAATGGTAGCCACAGCAAAAGCCAGCCGCACAACCATGCCG
>JACQVM010000361.1 GCA_016209785.1 Candidatus Melainabacteria bacterium
CACGCGCAAAGTTTCCTCGAAACAAAGAAACCAGGCACAAGTTACGATGAGCCAGCTTAAAATCTGGCCAGTGCGCAATTGCCTCTTCAAGCTCAACCTCAGCCAGCGCTAAATGCCAGTGAC
This sequence comes from Candidatus Melainabacteria bacterium, assembly GCA_016209785.1. GTDB lineage: Bacteria > Cyanobacteriota > Vampirovibrionia > Obscuribacterales > Obscuribacteraceae > JACQVM01. The sequence continues at coordinate 124 of JACQVM010000361.1, forward strand.
TAAAGTAAAAATTGGAAAGCGTAAAGTGCTCAACAGCCTGGCTCTCCTTGGCTCCTGCCACCTCCTTAGACCCGCTCGCCCTGCATGTATCCTCATGAGCATTGGTATTGGCTCCGGCTTGCTGCCGTGCTGCTTGAGTAGGCACGTCATCGTTGCTTGCCTTGCCTGCCGGCTCTGCACCAGAGGGTATCCCACCAAGCACAGTGAGCAATCCAATCAGCCAGAGCACAACGACGATCATGGACCAAGTACTGAAGCGATTAAATGCAAGCATAGGATGTTCTCTTTATCAAACCTGAAAACCATTATGGCACTGAACCTGTCCTCTGGCGCAATGCCTGTGGTTAGATTATGGACTGAGCGTAAGGGTGGACAAACTTAGTCTCCTATCCTAGACCGAGACAATGGAGATGTTGTGCTGGTGAGCAAACTTGATCATTTCATCCTGCTCAACTAACATTGTCTCTTTCGCTTCAACTGCTAGAACACCACCTGATTGTGGAGCAAGCATTGCGTTTAAGGTATTGAGTCCAACAGTTGGGATATCAAAGCGCTGATCCTGGTTGGGTTTGGAAACCTTCACAACCACGACAGGCGCCTGCGCCAGCCTGACTGCACGTCGAATGGCCTCATCTGTGCCCTCGATCGCCTCCATAGCTAAAATCATTTGATCTTTCACAATGACCGTTTGGCCAATATCCAGTCGGGCAATTTCCTTGGCCACCTTGAAGCCAAACTCAACATCGGCATATTCTCCCGCGGAAGGTTGTCCTTTGGTGAGCACACCATAATCCGGGAAAAGATGGCGCAAAAAATCGCTCTGCCTGAGCACCTTTATTCCCTGGGCTTCTATTAAGCCACCCACCGCAAACTGAATGGTATCATCGTTAAGGTTAGGAAGTGTGCTCAGCTCCTTGATGGCTGTCCAGTCCAGCTTGAGAATATTTCTAAGCAAATCAAGCTTAGGAACCTTGCCTATAAAGACTACCTCGCTCAACCCCTCTTGGCGTATAAGCTTTAGGTTGCGTCCTAGTTGACCTGGGGCAATAACGTAGACTTTGTCGCAATGTGGTGAAACTCTAGCTTGGGCATCCTCAGATAATGCCAGCGCAACTACCCTGTAGCCTCTTTCCTTGGCAGATTTAGCCAAGATAGCCGGCAACTGTCCAGTTCCAGCAATTAACCCTAACTGTTTAATTTTGTGAGCAGTTATCTGCGGATTTAACGTATTCGTAGACTTTTCCATTTCAATTAATTTACTACAGTCCAAACTGACATAAGGCTTGCCAAGCATATCACTTCCTTGCCATGCCACCCGTAGACTTGTTTAAGCAAACCAAAGCATTAATGGTAAGACCCGGGAAGCTCATTTAAGGCTGACAGTTAAACACCCGGTCCCTTGCTTCTTGACTTTGCTTGACATCAACAAATTAAGAGGCTTACACTGGGCTCAGTACCCTAGCTTTTTTCAACCATGTCCAAAGAAAACTCATGTTAAAAGTATCCATAATCTTTCTTTGTCTGTTAGGCGCTATCGCCGCAATAATTCCTTCTGCACGTGCCCAGCGCAGCGACAACCCAAACCTACGCAATTTCTACATGTCTCGGCAACAGTGGACTATTACTGATGATGCTCCAATCATTAACGATCAAAGAACCCAGCCAGGCGCTAGCCAAGGCGGATCAGGAGCACTACCAGCCGGACCAGCCCCACTGCCTAAGGCTGGGTGGCAACCATATTCATCCGGCATTCCTTCGGTGAGAACTGCACTTCCTGAAGTTAACACAGGTGTTCCTAAGAATTTACCAACAGCACCTAGTCCTCGTGGAGTAAAGGCTAATGCTGGCACCCTTAAACCGAAAAGTCCAACTAAGGCCTCCAAACCAGCCGCACCAACAACAGCCCAGTCTTATAGTACTTACAAAGGCTATGGTGGGAGCCTGACCCCAGCAGCAGGCTCCGGTACAGGTCAAGGCAGCATGCAAAGCTCCACTTCCGTTCAAGGCAGTGTCTTGCATTGGGCTCGTAGCAAGCGTAAGGCATACTGATAGCACGGTCAACAACACAAACCTTCCGCACTGTCTGCCACTGAACCAGGCTTACATGTTCGTGGCAGGTGCCCGACTGACTCGGGTGTGCTAGTATAAAAAGTCTTCTGCCCGTAGCCCAGCTGGATAGAGCGCATGGCTACGAACCATGAGGTCGCAGGTTCGAATCCTGCCGGGCAGGCCAATAAGACGGCTCATTCTGAGCGGCTCTCGAAAGAATGAGCCGTTTTTTATTGGGGTAGGATTTTCAAGCTGTTGGCCCCCTATTGGCCCCTTTTGCAGCAAAGATCAACAACGCTTATAAACAAAGATGTGAATACTTACCCTCTTCCTCCTCACAGGTAATTACCCGGATGTCAATTAATTCTCGAGTGACATCCGTTAATATGAAGCCACGCACATTGACGCGTGGACTGATACCGCCAGTGGTGCACAACACCTGCCCTTTCGCTATCAACCACGATGTCAGGCGCCGCAAACCCAGCGTCGTCCAAATATCACAAGAAATTCGCCGTGGGCAATAGCCCCGTCACGCGCCGAATATCGCAACACGGAACCAAAAACGCCAAATACTTCTACGTATCGCAAGTTCCTTGGCTAAGGCATGAGACAATTGAAGAAGTTGATAAGGTGAAAATCCACAAGGTGAGTTCGAGAGGCCTAATAGCAACGATTCTTCTGCTGGTCCTGACGTGGACCATCACGCTGCTGCACGATGTAGTTGAGATTGGACTTGCATCCGGTCTGGCTGCTGCCGAAATAGAGGAACCTGCGCACCATGCAGGACATTTCCATTATGGCTCAGATGCCGGCACACCCGTTATCGCGGCTCCCGAAGCACATGGGCACGACCCATCGGTACTGAATGGTAACCGTGACAGCCAATTTGATCCTCCTAGACCAACGACAACGCGCGCTTTAAGCACTCATGTCGCGATGAATTGGCTTGGCATGTGTTCAACGCTTTGCAATGCTTGCAAACAACGGCCGCCTCCTTACTCACAGCAGGCTCCGACTTATCTTCTATATCACGCAATGCTGATCTAAAGGACCAGGCAGGAATTTTTGCGCTAATTATGAACGAGTAGCGCATTGGATTTTCTGTTGGTCAGTGGCTTTTGCGTGAGTACAAGTGATGAATATATTTC
>JACQVM010000347.1 GCA_016209785.1 Candidatus Melainabacteria bacterium
GAATTACTACCCAGTAAAATCGCCATAAAGACAAAGTAATTACTGCATTTAGCCAGTTTGCAAAAACAGGCCTAAACAACTTCCCAACCTTATCTGGCCAAGCGAAAAAGCTTGCTGCAATTGGCCCTAGCAGCAACAAATAACACATAAACACAAGCTGATAAGCACATAACGCTATCAACATGACACTCATGAAGTAATTCAGCACATTGAAGAAAAGCTGCATAATTTGGCTTAGCCAGCGCTGCTTCTCGGGAACAACTTTGTCCTCTTGTTGCTCAGCAGCTTTACCTTGTCCGGCAGCTACTTCTGCTTGCTGATCAGGGGATGATGATCCACCCATAAACAGTTTGAGCAGATTCAGAAACTTATTCCAGCCGCTACCGCCACCTGCCATTATATTTGCAGCCTGCGTGAACTGTGTCAGTCCACCTCCACCAGATCCACTACTGGAAGACTGGTTACCCCCACCAGGGATGCTACCGCCAACAACATCACCACTTGCTCCCAGTGGCTTGCCTTCAGTGGTTGTCTGACCACCTCCTGGTGGCAATACTGCATTTACCTCATTGCCAGGTGGCGGGTTATACATCTGCTCTGACATATAGGCTGAAATTACACCGGGGCTAACCCATGGTTTGACACTTTCTGCCATAGAATTTCCAACATCAATTGCGTAGCTGATAATTAGCTGTGTAGCAGGTATCAAGAAAATAGCAATAATGGCGCGCAGAATACCCTCAAAGGGTGTTCCTGCGTCTTCATGAGAGCCAAGTATGCCGCGACTCACAAAGCTTTTGACATGAGTCAACACAGCACCAGGCAACAAAAAGAGTATGGCCATGGGCAAAAAGACAAGCTTGTACATCTGCTGAACCATCCACACTGCCTGTCGAGCCAGCTTCTGGCGATTATGAGCTGAGGTTGGTATTGCTGCATTTTCATTGGCAACATTTATAAGTGCTGCACTTCCGGCCGCGGCCCCACCCCCACCTGAAGGTCCAAACGCTCCACTGCCGCCCGACAATAATCCAGTAAGCCCGCTAAGGCTTGTACCGCCAAAGAAACTACTTAATGGATTACCACCACCTCCTGAGCTACTAGACTTAGTGCCACCACCTTTGCTGCCTACATCAGCCCCTTCGCCAACAAGCCAGTTGACTGAGTTCATGAAAGTAGACTCACCAGCGCCAGCAAAGCTGTTGGCAGCAGACGCTCCTTGCATTTGTCCTGTGTTAACTGCCAACCACATAAACCGCTCAGGATCAAAAAGAAGCTCTAGAAATCGTTGTTTATTCTCACGATCAAGAATTTGAAACTGTGTATCTGACAAAGGCAAGCCATTGACCCCACTTAAGGCAGTGGAAAAAAGCTCCTCGTCACGTTTGGTCTTTGGTTTATCTGTAGCATAAAGCTTGGGCTGCGTGTAACAAGCAGGAATTGGACAAGGTATTTGTGGTTGATGGTGTAGTTCTGCCAGCGGCAGCCAATGCCCAATGCCAGTGCAGTGAACATGGCAAATGTCATAAGCCAGCACAATTCCTAAGCCAGGACCAACTGATTCACGGATATTAACTGGGCCCTTGCCTTGAGTAGTAACCCGGGTCTTTGTGCCTTTAGCAGTTTTCGATGTCTTTACTTTAGTAACATCATGATCAAAAGCACTTTTGGCATAAGGAAACCTTTTGAAATAATTTTTCCTTACATCAAAAGATGTGACTTCATTTACATCCTTAGCATTCCCAACTGCTTGAGCACCCGTGCCTGTCTTGCCGCCCTTGCTGCCTTTAGAGCCTTGTGCCAGCAATATGGTGCCTTCTTCCGAGAACTTCTTAGCTGTCCAGTCTTCAGCCAAAACCCATTGCACGCTGGTGAAAAACAGCACTGTAACTACCACGGCAGTCATAAATATTCGTTGTCTTGCGTTGGGTACCGGATTCCCAGTAGTGTATCTGCTAGGCATATAAGCTTAGCTACCTCCTCAACTGTACGTTTCTGCCGCCATCGGTCAGCGCTACAGATAACCTGTCATTCCAAGGACGTCCAAAAATAGTAATGATCCCACTGACCTCCTGGTTAGGTTTAACTAAAGTAGTATCAAAATCAGCCCGTACAGTTGCTTCCGACAGTAGATGATTGCCTTCAGACACTGTAAGCCCTTCTGGATTAAAGCTAAAGTTGTCTGAGCCTGTGTTGCGGATAGAAACCTTTAACACAGACTTTCTTGGTGTAATGCTCACGTCTTTCAGTTGGAAAGCAATAGGTTGGACTGCTGGGCTGTCCACAGCAACAGCCTCATTAGTCACACTGCTACTTGCCGCTGGCGCTTGCGCAACCTCGCGAGAAGTTGCTACATCAGGGACATTTCCCGAGCCTGCTTTCTTTCCTTTCTTCTTAGAATCAGCTTTTGTAGTTGCCTGGGCTACACCTACTTCAGCTTCTACTGTTGGGTCCTTTTTCTGGGGCTTGCCAAAACCAAACCATGATCCTAGACCACCACCTCCAGAAGAGGCTACTTTAGACGTGTCAGAAGAAGCAGTGTTTGTGCTGTCACCAGAGGCTAATGACTCGACAGAAGGAGCTATGCCTGAGACCCGGCCAATAATGGTACGAGCTGCTTGGCTCCCACCTGCCGATGCAAGCTCCAACTGAGAGGCCCTCATATCTTCTTTGGCTGAGTCTGCTTCACTTTGCGCCTGGGACAAATCTGCGGCAGCACGCTGCTCTTCGGCAGCACTTCCAGACACTTCCATCTCTTGCTTGCGGGCAGCTACTGTTTGCTCAGCTAAAGCAAACTTATTGAAAGTATAAAGATAGCGGTAGTAAGCCTGCACCAAATCAGATTGTAGTTTTTTAACAGTCGGTGCTATACGCTTATCTAACGCTATGGGCTTAAACACAGCCTCGACCTGACGTTGGGAGGCTGCAAACGAGCCTTTGGTTGACTCAGTTGGCAAACTTACATCTATTTTGTCCAACTCACCTGAGACTTTATTATCCTTAGCTGCAAGTTTCTGCAATGGAGATTGAGCTAAAGCTCCTTTCCAAAGAACCTTTAAATCATCACGTTGTTTGTAGCCTGAACGTGTCTCCATGCCAGTCGGTGTTATAGGTACAAAAGAAGCCAGTTTCTTGTTGCGCTTCCATGAACTTGCATCTTCACCCTCGCCAGAAGTCCCATTGTTACGCAAGCCTGAACCAAACAATGCCGGTCGGGCTGGTGCTTGAACTTGTTGAGCCGGCTGCGTTGCATATGCTGGATTAGCATATTGGTTGGCGTAATACGGATTGCCATAATAAGGATTACCATAAGCGTCCACCGGAGCAGAGCCATAAGGCATCGGCTGAGCTTGAGTCGAGAGCGTCACAGCAGGAGGCGGAGGCACCAAACCGCCACCTCCAGAACCTGGTGGGGGTGGTGGCACCGCAGGACCACCATAGAAACCACCATAACTTGCTACTTGGGCCTGAGCGGCAACAGTAGCTGGATCAGGCTCAGGACCCAACTGAGCAAAAGGCACCGATGCAGCCTGGGCTTCAGCGGCCGGCTCAGCAGCACTGACAATTGGTCCACCTGTCATTTGACCTGAAATGGACGAGGTACCAACCTGAGGAAGCCCAGATAAATAAGCTTGAGTGTTTGTCTCAATGCCTAAATCAGCTCCCATAAGTTGTCCTTGCTGTGCTAGAGCCACCTGTCTAGCGCTTTCTTCATCTTTTTGTACCTTAGCTAAGACAGCCGGGTCAGCTTTCGGTCTCAGTGAGCCTAAAACACCTGACCCACCTCCCAAAACCACTTGAGAGCTGCCTGCCCCTCCTGACTCCCGGCTACAGCCTGTAACTAAAGTTAAAACTACAAAGGCAAGACAAATGCGCTCCATATTGCTCCTGGCTGTCACACTATTTAGCATTCAGCAACCTGCCTCGCACATTGGACTCAGTACGGGAGGCACTTCCGCCAGAAGCAGAACCCGAGCCAGATCCATAGCCGCCGCCATAACTTTGGACGGCAGGAGCACTATAGTTGCCAACAGAACGGCCTGCACTAGGTGACATTCCCCGTGGCGCTCCAGCTCCTACACCCTTGCCTTGATTTAACATCTTGCCCATTAACTGATTTGTTGACTGCGCTCCTGGAAGAGCTCCCCTTGGTCCCATGCCCCGAGCTGGTATGTTTGAAGGCCCACCAAAACCAGATTTAGGTAGCGATCCTAAACCCTCTGGTGCTGACCGGAAACCTTGATTTGGTCCACCCAATTGCAGCCCTCCGGCTGGAAGACTACTTCCTGGACCACCATAAGCACCCCCTCCAGAGCCACCAGCTCCGCCTGCACCCATGGGTCCAGGGGGTATCTCAATGCTGCCTGCTTGCTGGGGTGCTTCACGAAAGTCGCGAATAATAGGACGATCGTCAATAATTTGAAACTGCCTCGGGGAATTGTAAAACTTAGTTTTTTCAAGAGCGTCTGTTTTTACCCTTTGGGCTTGAGCTGGCAAGGCCATTACTGCAATAGTTATGCCAAGCATAAGCCCCACTACAAATGACCTTCTCATATGAAAACTCCTTTGGGAAACCCACCAAACTAAAACCTAACGCCGGTCATTCCGCCCACTTTATTTAGTGGACCTCTGACAATAGGCGGTGCTCGAAAACCTTTTTTCTTATTGGAATAACGATAACTAAATTCATCTTCTGGTAAAGATAAGTCTTGAGTAGTACTTTGGCTCACCACCACAGGGGTTGGGGCATCCGGTGCTTGTGCCTCTTCAGGTCTGTCATTAAGCCTAGGCTCCCTACCCAAGGCCTTCAGGTCCTTAGCTGACGCACCCGTGTACTGCGGTGGCGGCGCACCAGGGGCGGCACCTGTGTTGGTGTTGGTGCTGTAGTAGTCGCTACCAGGGGTTCTTGCCTTGTAATAGCCTGACCCGCCCGAGCCTTTAGCTGGCACGCCAGGATCAACAGCTTTGTAATACCCAGGACCACTAGATTTTGGCAAAAAGGCACCAGGAGCCACGTGTCCATAATGCTGGTGGTAAGTAGGTGAAATAGCAGAAGCTCCAGCAGAAGCCCCGGCGCTGGCGGCTCCGC
>JACQVM010000348.1 GCA_016209785.1 Candidatus Melainabacteria bacterium
GATCCTCATGGCAGTGATCCTCATGGCGATGATCCCCATGATGAACAGCATGACCCCGGATTGCCAGCTAACAGCGACAAGAAAAAGTATAAAGCTCCTAGTGACATTTATGGTGGAGCCATCCCCAACGATAAATCTCCTTATCCACCAGATTTATGATGGTTGTCAATTGCTTGGGCGTAGTGGAAAAAAACTTGAAGATTGTCCTTTTGTTAGTTGCCATAAAAATGTAAGTGGTAAATTTGGTCCATGTTTAGTTCGCCTGGGCCAATTTTCCTTACTTGGGGCCCTCTAACCATTCGCTGGTATGGGGTCATGATTGCTCTTGGCTTCCTGGGAGCAACTTATTTTGCCACCAGGTTAGCCAGACAGCTAGGAATTGATAAGGACAAGATTATAAACGGAACACTTCTTTCTTTTGTTGCCGGCATTGTCGGTGCTAGAGCTTACTTTGTCGCCCTAAGCTGGCCTTACTTTTCCGTACATCCAGATGAAATCATTGCCACGTGGAACGGCGGACTGTCAATACATGGGGGAATTGCTGGTGGTCTTTTAGCTGGCTTAATATACTGCCGTAGAGCCAAATTACCCATTTTAACTTGTTGCGACATTGGTGGCATTGTGACATCACTGGGACAAGCCATTGGACGCTGGGGAAATTTCTTTAACTCGGAGGCTTTTGGAAAGCCCGTGTCAGAAGCGTTCCCTCTTAAGCTGTACATTCCATATGAAAATCGCCCTATAGGCTACCAAGGCTCCGAATACTTCCATGCAACGTTCTTATATGAGTCACTCTGGGATCTAACCATTTTTGTTGTGCTTTACTTTCTTGCCTTTAAATACTTAAAACGCTACCCTGGCATCACCTTTCTCCTTTATCTAGCAGTCTATTCGTGTGGGCGTCTTTTCATTGAGCCGCTGCGAACCGACAGCATCATGTTATGTGGTTTTGCTGTTCCAATGCTTGCCAGCCTAGTCTGCCTGGTTATTTCCCTTATTGGCTGTATTGTCCTAGGGGTTAAATATCATATACGTCCGCAGGCAAGATCTTAGGTCTGCATTAAGTTAGGCTTTGGCTTTAATGGCTGCTTGAGCTAGTGGATTTGGTGTTGGGTTGGCTATCTTTTTTAATGTATTGCTGTCTGTATGATGAAATGGCGTGCTGGTCCCAAGCACCATAATCACCGTATCTTGATCATAAGACCATGTTTCATCCGGACCTATCGTTACCTTAATGTGATACTCCAGGGTCTTAAAGGCTTCTTCCAGAAAGGGACTTGAGCAAATACCATTCAAAACGTTTCCATGTTTAGCCTCAAGTGTAAACTCTGTTGCATCTACGGAAGCATTCCCCATTGCCAATGCTGTTTGCCCACGAGGAATGGTCAATGTTTGGATAATCATTCCTGTAGCTGGCTCCCAGAGCCAATAGCCAACTTGGTCGTGAAATGTTCCAATTGTCCCGGGCTTTATAATGTGCACATGATATCGGAGACCATAAAGAAGTTGCGGGCCATTAGTCTGTGGATCAATAGGCTGTAGTTCTATGTGTTCAACATAAACATCTCCATGTGCTCCTGCAGCCACAGGATGGAGATCAGTGCCAGAGACACTCTCCCACACACCAGCCATGAGCGTAAGAGGTCCAAGATTCTTCAACGTATCGATATCAATGTTGGCAGGCTCAGTAAAAACATCTTGTGTCAACCTGGACATTATTTTTTCCTCTCGTTTTGTAATCCTATCAATATACGATTTTCTCACTGCTGATGGCCCAGATAATGGGAATACTCATCAAGAGGTCACTGGTTTGTGATGAGGCACCCACGACTACGTTCAGCAAAGCTTCTCCAAGTTTCTTGATTCACTACATGCGGCGGCATTTGCCCAGCAAAAGCACACATTAAAGCATCCACAGCAAGCCTGGCCATAGCTGACCTTGTTTCTACCGAGGCACTGCCAATGTGCGGTGTCAAAACCACCCCATCCATAGTTTTCAATTCAACTGGCACACAAGGCTCCTGCTCAAACACATCAAGGGCAACTCCTCTGAGGCGCCCTTTCTTCAAAGCCTCCACAAGGGCCGTTTCGTCCACAACAGCTCCACGAGACGTGTTGATCAAAATTGACTCTGGTTTAACAAGGGATAGTTCGCGCTTGCCAATCAGATGATGGGTGTGTTTGTTAAGTGGGCAGTGGATGCTAATGAAGTCAGAAGACTCAAGGAGCTCGTCGAGACTCACATGCCGAGGGTGTGAAGTTGTCTCAAGTTCGCTTGAGCTGGGAGGCTGACTACGACAATAAAGGACCTGCATGGCAAATCCTTGTGCTCGTCGTGCCATGGCTTGCCCAATTCGTCCATAGCCAACAATGCCTAGTGTCTTGCCAAAAACATCAACTCCAAGCATGAGATCACAACGCCATGAATTCCATTTATCCTGCCTGATAAAACGATCGCCTTCGGCAATACGCCTGGCACAAGCAAGAAGAAGACCAAACGCTAAATCAGCAGTTGTTTCATCAAGCACCCCGGGAGTGTTGGTGACTAAGATGCCATATTTGGTGGCTGCCTCTATGTCGATGTTGTCATACCCTACTGCGACGTTGGCAATCATCTTTAAGCGGGGGCACAAACTCATAACATACTCTGTAATGTGATCTGCCAAAACACAGATGACCCCATCGCACTCCTTTAAGTGCTCACAAAGCTCATGATGGTTCATGGGCTCGAAAGAGCAATGCACATCAAGGGCTACCTGATTAGACAATGCGTCAATAGCATCACCAGGATGCTTGCTTGTCACTAAAATCCGTGGTTTAGACACACCTAGACTCTCCAACACATATCGCTCAGAATTAGTTAAGTGTATATTTGCATACGGCAGTTCTAACTATAACTAAGCCCCTGGAATAGCAACTAACCTAAAGTTACCATGAGCTGTAACCAACCCAGCACACAATCAAATCAGGAATCCCCAGAAACTGACATTTCAGTAATTGTTCCTGCCTTAAACGAGCAAGGAAATGTTTCTCGCCTGTATGAGCGCCTCACAGAGGCCTTGAGCAAACTAAATGTAAAGTATGAAGTAATCTTTGTCGACGACGGTAGTACTGACAATACATCCTCAGAACTAGACGACATTGCCAAACAATACAGCAATGTCAAAGTAATTCATCTCGTGAGAAATTTTGGACAAACAGCGGCTTTTAGCGCCGGTATTGATCATGCAAAGGGGCAAATTTTAGTTACTCTTGATGCTGATTTACAAAACGACCCTAAAGACATTGCTTCTCTTCTGAATAAGCTTCAGTCAGGCTTTGACGTTGTTTCTGGCTGGCGTAAGCAACGTAATGATCCTTTCTGGACGCGAGTCTTGCCTTCCTGGTGCGCCAATAAAATCATTTCGTTCATCTCTGGAATTTCCTTACATGACTACGGTTGTTCTTTGAAGGCATATAGACGTGATACTCTGGCTGGTGTCAAACTCTACGGGGAGATGCACAGGTTTATTCCTATATACGCAGCCTGGATGGGAGCCCGCATTGCTGAGGTTCCTGTCACCCACCATAAACGCAGTATGGGCTCATCTAAATATGGTCTGTCCCGCTCAGTTAAGGTTATCCTAGATCTCTTGACCATTAAGTTTTTGTTTGACTATGGCACCAAACCTAGTTATGTTTTTGGCACGCTAGGACTAACAGCCATTGCCTTATCTTTTGTATCTCTGGCTTGGGCACTGGTTTTAAAGTATGCTTTTCAAACCAGCTTAATTAAAACACCACTGCCACTTCTTGCAGTATTGCTTTTCACCGTTGGTGTACAACTAGTCTTAATGGGATTATTGGCCGAAGTAATGGTACGCACCTACCATGAGGCGCAAGGAAAGCGTATCTATGTTATTAAGGACACACGCAACATCTAAGGCTCAGACTGTGCGCAATTCCTTTAATGGCAGTCTTCTTCCATACTCTTAACTTGAACATGTCTCAGTACACATACCACGGCTATAGTTAGAAGCACTAAATTTAACAAGCACAGTGGCTGAATTCTTAGAAACCCCAGTAAGTCCTTACACAAGAATGCTATCCATCCCAACAAAGGATAAGCTAAAAAAATGCCGCACCACAATCGGTATATTGTCGGGCTAATCTTGCTCAAATCAAAAAAACTAACGACAGGACAAGTAAGGGCAGCCGGAATTGCCAACAACAGAAGATCTTGCCTATGTACATGAGGACTAGCTAAAAGGCTAACAAGCACCGTCACCGACATTGCCCAAACAGTGTGATCGTGAGACTTTTCCCGACACACCTTAAGCCACAGCCAACCGGCTATAATAACTCCTACCAAGAATGCTAGGCAGGAGATAAGCATAGATGACACACCTGGCACAAGCAAGCTCAGCATTCCTCTGATGTTAACCATTTCCTGCTCGGATACCCCAGTAAACCTTGACGTGGTTTCAGCACCAAGCAACACAGAAGGATATCCCCACACATTTTCCCAACCCACAGTAACGCCAGCCAACAAAATCAATAACAGCTCCAACGCAACAAAGTACCCAAGCACCTTCCAACGTTTGCAAATTAACACTGGCACAAGAAAAAATGGCGTAAACTGCAGCTTGATAGTCGCAATTGCTAACACCATCCCAGCATAAGCATCACGCCGCTCTTGCCAGCAGAATACAAACAAGGCAATCAGTCCCAACAAAAGGAAACTAAACTGCCCGAGTCGTAACGTCAACCAGGCTGGCATTGCTGCCATGGTACCCACCAGGAAAAGAATAATTTGCCTCCTTGCTAACAAGCCCTGGTTGCCTAACAAAAGATATAAAGTAAAGCTTCCCCACACTACAGCAGCAAC
>JACQVM010000350.1 GCA_016209785.1 Candidatus Melainabacteria bacterium
ACTGTGCCCTGTGGACCCAGTGCTTTCAGTGCCGTGAGCTCCTTTATACTCGGGACCTTCGGATCAATTTGCATGTCTGTCCTAAGTGCCAGTATCATTTTCGGATAGGAGCAGTACAAAGAATTGAGCAACTGGCTGACCAGGACACCTTTGAAGAGCTTGATGGTGCATTAGTTTCTTCTGATCCGCTTGGGTTTATAGATACTGACAGCTATGTAAACAGGCAAGTTGAAGCAAGTCGTAAGTCTGGCTTGAAAGAAGCTATTCTGACAGGCGCTTGTAGCATAAAAGGGCTACCGGTTGTTTTGGCTGTGATGGATTTCGGACATTTTGGCGGATCAATGGGCTCAGTGGTTGGTGAGAAGGTTACTCGGGCCATTGAGCAGGCTTTGAATCTAGCACTGCCGCTTATTATTGTTTCAAGCTCGGGCGGGGCAAGAATGCAAGAAGGCATTTTGAGTCTTATGCAGTTGGCTAAGACCAGCTCTGCACTGAGGTCTTTTCACGAATCCGGCTTATTGTACATTTCTGTGCTTACAGAGCCTACCTTTGGAGGAGTGACTGCTAGTTTTGCCATGCTTGGTGACATTATTCTAGCGGAGCCAGGAGCACGTATAGGTTTTGCAGGGCGTCGGGTTATTGAACAAACCATAAGGCAAAAATTACCTACCGACTTTCAAACTGCTGAGTATCTTTTGAAACATGGACAAGTAGACATGGTAGTAGAGCGATCCAGGTTGAAGGATCTACTGGCGCGACTCATTGATCTCCACAGTCGCCATAGGCAAGCTTATTTAAGGTCTTTTGAACCGGAAGGTTCTGCTAGCAAAGCATATACAAGATTGTAAAGGTAAAGTTTTATGGCTCCTATGGATAAGAAAACTATTCCCTTAGAGTTTGAGCAACCATTAGCTTTGCTAGCCGAGCAAATTGAAGCCTTAGAGCGACAGCTTGCCGATAATCCTAATCCAGATCTGGATGCAGATATTGTTCGCTTGCACGAACAGTACAACCATCTAAGGCGTTCTCTGTATAGTAATTTGCGTGCTGTTGACCGCCTTGCGGTTGCCCGGCATCCTCAGCGACCATACACACGTGACTATTTAAATCGTTGGGATAATAACTGGATTGAGTTGCACGGAGATCGCAAAGGTACAGATGATCCTGCTGTTGTTGGTGGACTTTTGGAACTTGAGGAGTTTGCAGTAGTAGTAGTAGGAACACAAAAGGGACGCTCCTTGCGTGATAAGCAGCAATGTAATTTTGGTATGCCCCAGCCTGAAGGATATAGAAAGGCTTTAAGACTTTTTCAACATGCGCAAAAATTCGGCCTTCCTGTAGTCACACTTATAGATACCCCTGGAGCATATCCGGGTATGGCAGCAGAAGAACATAATCAGTCAGAGGCCATTGCTCGTAACTTGTGCGAACTTGGAGGTCTTAGTGTTCCTGTTGTGGCGGTGGTAACTGGAGAAGGAGGATCCGGAGGCGCATTGGCAGTTGGTGTGGCCAATAGAATCCTCATGCTAGAGCATGCAGTTTATTCGGTCATCTCTCCAGAAGGTTGTGCCTCAATTCTCTGGCGTTCAGCAGACAAGGTCTCTGAAGCATGTCAGGCCATGAAAATGACCTCCAGAGAAATCTTGACTCTAGGAATTATTGATGAGGTTATAAACGAGCCGTTAGGTGGTGCTCATCAGGACTATGACCTTACGGCCTCCAATACAAAGGAGGCAGTATTACGCCATCTAAGGGAGCTGTCTAAGTTGAATGGGCTGGAAGTAAGGGCTGACCGACAGAGAAAATTTCGCAATATGGGCAGCTTCCTCGATCAAAGTTGCCTTACTTAGTGTGTTTGCTTGATCTTTGCAACTCGTGTGCATTTATCTGCGTTGTTCTCTTTTTGAATATCTTGACAGTATCCTCCACCCCTTGGCTGCGTATGTATTGGTTAAACTGGGCTGATAGCCAGTGAAACTTCTCATCCATGACACTAGCAAGTTGGCTGTTATTGCTTATCATGGCAAGCAGAAGCATAAACAGTCCAAGGGTAAGCACATACGGTGCCAATCTTTGTCCGGCAGCTACAACAACAATCCACATTGGTATATGTGGCTTAACGCGAATTACTGGCGTGCTCTTACTGGCAGGTGATTGAGTGCAGGCTGGTTTGACTAAAGTGTTAATTGGCTCGACCATGGTTGACGAGTTGGCAGGTATCTCGACTGTATCTTGCGCTGTCACAGCAGTAGCAGACCGCGCACTAGTATTGACCGAGCACTCTAACTCATCGGAAAAATCTTGCATGCTTTGTGGACGGGAAGCTTTCCCTTTAGCTAGACAACGTGCCACCATTTTCTCTAACGCATCTGGAAATTCTAAATCTGGGCGAGCTGAGCTTAATTTAGGTGGTTGCTCGGACACATGCTTGGTCATTAGGCTAATGAGGTCGGCAGCAATAAACGGCAGCCGTCCGGTTAAGGTTTCAAAAAGTACCACTGCCAGGGAATATATGTCGCTTAGGTGATCTATTTGGGTGCCTTGGAATTGTTCCGGGCTCATATAAGTGGGGCTGCCGCAAACGGTCCCAGTTTGAGTAATTTTGACTAAAGTGTCCTGCGAACCATAAGTGAGCTGAGCAATACCAAAGTCGACTATCTTGACCCAAGGTTGGATACTTTTGTGTTCCTCTAAGATTATGTTGTCTGGTTTAACATCTCGGTGGACTACCCCGTGCTTGTGAGCATCTGCTAGGGCTTCGCAAGTCTGCTTAAAGATAGGCAGTGCTTGTGCGAGCGAAAGATTGCCAGTAGCGTCAAGCAATTGCCGCAGGGTTTGACCCTTAAGCAAATCCATGACAATGAACGGCTGTCCCCCAGACAGGACTCCGTAGTCGTAAAGAGTAATGGTGTGTGGGTGATTTAGTCGGCTAGCCGCCTTAGCT
Source organism: Candidatus Melainabacteria bacterium (assembly GCA_016209785.1). Classification (GTDB taxonomy): domain Bacteria; phylum Cyanobacteriota; class Vampirovibrionia; order Obscuribacterales; family Obscuribacteraceae; genus JACQVM01. The sequence goes on from JACQVM010000350.1 coordinate 2,945, forward strand.
TGCTGATGGAAACGCTTTAGTGACTCGTCATCTAAAACAAGATAGCCATGAAGAATTTTTACGGCAACCTGTCGCCCTATGAATTCTTGGGTAGCTTGGTACACCGTTCCCATAGAGCCTTTACCTATTACTTGCTCTATTCTGTAACGCTCATGAATGAGCATTCCAATTAGTGGATCAGAGCTTACAGGAATTAACCTTGAACTATCCTTGGGGCACAGTTCTTGGTGGTCGTTAAAATGCAAATTGCAAATAAGGCAAAGCTTCATCTGTTCAATTAAGTTGCATATGGGTACTACCCAACAATTGTTACATTCCTTGTATTATTTGGGTTTGCTATAAGGGGTTTTAATAAGCCAGATGCCGTAAAGCTGACAAAAGAATGGCTATGAAAGACACAGAACATAACAAAAC
>JACQVM010000363.1 GCA_016209785.1 Candidatus Melainabacteria bacterium
AGGCAGGTCCTGTCAAGAGTCAGCCGAAAGAGCAAGCTGATTATGGTGTTAGGCGTCATCAAAGTCCGTCGCAAGTGGTCTGGGGTACTACGGGACCGGCAATGAGGGTCCGAGTTGCAGTGGCCCGAAATCCTAAGTGTCCCGAAGTCGTTCTGACAAAGCTTGCTAGCGATGCCTCTGATCTGGTGAGGCGTTCGGTTGCTTCTAATAGTGCCTGCCCAGAATCGGTTAAGGCCAAGCTAGCTGATGACCCTGATGAGTTTGTGGTAGAAGCACTTATCCGCAGCTCACGTTTACCCAGTGAAAAGGTGTTGGCGGCAATGCTGAAGGATAAGCAGCCAAGGATTTATGAGACTTTGGCAGCCAACCCAAATACACCTGCGGACATCTTGCGTAAATTGTCCCAAGTGTCAGTCCAAACCGAGTTTTTGCGTTTGTCTTTGTCCAGAAATCCAAATGTGCCTCCTGATGTAGTTCTGTATTTAATTAAGTTTGGGGACCGCTTTGTCAGGACCTTCTTGGCTAGACAACAAAACCTGATGGCAGAAGGCTTGTCTTTGTTAGCCTCTGATGGGGATCTCGGGGTCAGATCCTATGTGGCTGCCAATCCGTTGACCCCTCCGAGCGCCTTAGCTCAGCTTGGTCAGGATGGTAATTTGGTTGTGCGCGCCGAAGTAGCTGGAAACAAACATGCTCCCCTTGAGACGTTATCCAAGCTCAGTCAGGACAGTAACTGGGAAGTCAGGGTGGAAGTTGCTTATAATCTAGCAACACCATCGTCAGTGTTAGAAAAACTAACACGTGACACTACAACGAAAGTCAGGTGGGCTGTGGCACTCAATAAGGAGGCACCACCGAGCGTGCTGAAGTATCTTGCCCAAGACAAGGAAGGAATTGTTCGGGCGGCTGTTGCGGAGAATCCTCGGCTTGACAAGGAGACTCTTGTTAAGTTATCTAGTGATTCCACAATTGCAGTTGTACAAACACTGGCAGCTCGCCAAGACATAGACAGTGCATGGGCAGATGTACTTGCCCAGCACCATTTTTATTTGGTGCGCAAGGTGTTGGCGGTTAATCCCAGACTGCCTCATCAAATGTTCGACAAACTCTCAAAGGATGTTGATTTTCGTGTGCGCTTGGGACTAGCCAGCAATCCAGGATTGTCAGGGCAGCAATATGGACAGCTGACCTTAGACAATGATGAATTGGTTAGACAGATGCTCGCAGCTAATCCAGCAGTTGGGGCAGCAGTTCTTGCTCAATTGACGCACGATGTGTCGCCGGCTGTTGAGCGGGCTTTGGCAAGTAATCGATCTGCGTCCACTGAGACGTTGCTGCTTTTAGCGCAAAGCACGGATGCGATGGTGCGCCAAATTTTATTGAGTCGAGTGGATTTGCCACCAGAGGTTCTCTCAAAACTTGCAGAGGAGGCTGACAGTGCTGTGAAAATCAATTTGGCAGCAGATGCCCGCTGTCCACAGACGGTTTTAAGTTGGTTGGTATCAGATAAGGATGTTTCAATACGTATTTTGGTGGCAGCTAACCCCAATGCGTCTCCGGAAGTGTTGGCTCAGTTAGCCAAAGATGAGAATCATGGAGTTCGGGCTGCTGCAGCGGCCAATAACCATTTGGAGGCAAAAGGGTTGGAGGTGCTTTCTCAAGATACACAAGCAAGGGTACGCGTTGCGGTAGCGGGTAACCCATTTGCACCGCGAAGTGTGTTGACCTCGTTGTCGGCTGACAGCAATCCAGAGGTTCGACAGTCTGTGGCGCATAATCCTAGTGCAGGATCAGAACTACTGGCTAAACTAGCTGATGACAGTGAGATTTGGATTGCGCCAGTTGATGTGCGCTATTAGACAACTATGGAGGAGTATGAAAGAAGCAGTAATCATTGATGCAGTGCGTACACCTATAGGGCGTTATGGAGGGGCTTTGAAGGATGTTCGTCCGGACGATCTTGCCTCTATTGTCATTGAAGAGCTCATGAAACGAAATCCAATTAACCTGTCGGACCTTGAAGATGTGCTCATGGGGTGTGCTAACCAGGCAGGTGAAGACAACAGAAATGTAGCGCGCATGTCTAGCCTGATGGCTAACCTTCCCGTTACTGTTGCTGCCGGGACAGTCAACAGGTTGTGTGGGTCGGGTCTCATGGCCGTTAACGAGGCGTGTCGTGCCATCCAGACTGGATGTGGTGATGTATTTATAGCTGGGGGCGTTGAGTCAATGAGTCGGGCACCATTTGTGATGTCCAAGCCTGACTCTGCTTTTCCACGTGGGGACGTTAAGCTCTATGACACCACTCTAGGATGGCGCTTTGTAAATAAGAGACTAGCTGATATGTATTTCCCTTATGGTATGGGCGAGACTGCTGAGAATGTAGCGGAGAAGTACCAGATTTCCCGAGAAGATCAGGATATTTTTGCTTTAGGCAGTCAGCTCAAATACAAAGCTGCGTTTGAAGCAGGGCGCTTTGCAGATGAGATTGTGAATGTGTCAGTTCCGCAGAAAAAGGGTGGCCCAATCATAGTGTCTTGTGATGAGCACCCACGCCCGGAAACGAATTTGGAAGAGTTGAGAAAGCTTAGGCCAGCATTTAAAGAGGGCGGCACGGTGACTGCAGGTAATTCCTCTGGTATTAATGATGGTGCCTGCGCAGTGTTGTTGATGTCTTATGACAAAGCCAAGCAACTTGGCTTGCAGCCCTTGGTGCGATACGTAACCTCTGCTGTTGCTGGTGTTGATCCTGCGTACATGGGTCTTGGCCCTATACCAGCCACCAGAAAGGCCCTTCAGCGAGCAGGACTTGCCCTTTCTGACATTGACTTGCTCGAGCTCAATGAGGCTTTTGCAGCCCAGGTGTTGGCCTCAATGAGGGAGCTTGGAGTAGATGAGCAGAAGCTGAATGTCAATGGTGGCGCAATCGCATTAGGACACCCCCTCGGTTCCAGTGGTGCACGCATTTTGACTACTTTGATTCATGAGATGAAGCGACGGGGAGCACGCTATGGTTTGGCTACTATGTGCATAGGGGTGGGTCAAGGCATTGCCACGGTTATTGAAGGGCTAGGCAAATGAGCCTGATGTGGATTGAGCGCGTCGAATTTATAGACTTTGGAAATCTTTCAGGAGAAAAGATAGAGTTCTCTAAAGATAAGCTCAACCTTGTCTTGGCGCAAAATCAGACCAATATGTCGGTCATTCCTGAGGCAATTTGGGCTTCTCTTTATACTCCGGCAGTTAGGTATGAGCACGGGACAGTGTGCCTGGATATTGTGTATGACAGACGGTTGTTGCGACTGGTAAGGGACTTCTCTGACAAAACCTTGCGTATTTTTGATCGTGATGAGCCTGATGTCGATATCACGTGTGAGTTCCTGGGTAAGTCAGGGCGGACAGAAGTTGGTGAGATTCTTACCGGTATGGACAAGGATCTCTTTAAAAACGTCTGCTTTGTTGATAAGCATAAAGTTGATGAGACAAGCTTGAGTGAAAGTGAGGATTTGTCACTGCTTTTACAAGGAGTGGCTAACTGTTTTGAGACTTTTACGCCGTCAATAGCGGTGCAAGCTTTGGAAGAAACCCTCGAACATTTTCCGTATGAGGGCACCAAGTTTAAGGTTGACCAACTCATAGGGCAGATGCAACAAAGATATGAACAACTGCTATCTCTAGAGTATTTTCAGTTGTGTCTCAAGGCAGCAGAATGTGACAGTAGTTTATCTAAGGCTGAGGAGCATCTAGAGCGGATGACTGATCTCAGGCAGCAGTTGGACAGCCTTAGTGCTTTTCAAGGTTGTTCTAGCCCACTAGTTGTTAGAGCTGAGGAGCTATGGGGTAAGCGGCAACTGCTTAGGAATCAACTTGAGATAGCCAAGAAAGAAATAGAAAGCCAAGAACATCATTTTATGGCACAGGAGTTGGAAAACAAAGAGCGCTTGGGGTGCCCAAGTGGATTTACTATTGATGATGCTAAGGAATTGTCCTTGTTTGCTCAGTCGCTGCAGACCGCTGTCGCTGAGATGTCCCAAGCTAAGCTACGACGTGACGATGAATTGAGGCGTGTACGTGAGGAAGGAGTAAACCTCAATGATTTATCTGGTGTTCGCAGGGCGTTACTTAACTTGGATGCTCGTGATCTGGATGATGCGTATGCATACAATGCAATGATCAATTCAGCTCGAGATCAGATTAGCCAGTGCGAGCGCTCTGTCTGGAGGGCACGGGCAATTTTAGATCAAATTGGCTCTGAGAGGGCAATTGAGTATGCCAAGTATAAGAATATGGTGCTTGTGCTTGGTTTTGTTGCCTTAATAGGATTGATGGTATTCCTCACTGTGCTCCTTGGTTCTGGCTGGCAGTTAACCAACCCATTTGTGCTTGGGCCATTGGGTGGATTCTTTTTGCTGGCCAGTGCACTAGGGTATAACTGTGGAAAGTTAATCTTAGCAAGAAAACATAGGCAAAAGGAATTTAGCGAAGCCCAAGTTGAGATTGACAAACAAGGTGTTGCTGGACAAGGGCTGCATAACAAAAT
>JACQVM010000356.1 GCA_016209785.1 Candidatus Melainabacteria bacterium
CCGCTGTGCTGTCAGCAACCATAATGAATGAGTGGCCATAGCAACGATAACCAAACACAATAAAAACAGTATGGCTGGACCAGAAATTAGAGAATCAGCAACCTTAAAAGACAGCCAGGCACCGATTGCAAGGATAATTAGCAGAAGTCGTGTCCGCATGCAACTTAGCCTATACGTGGAAACATTTCAGTATAACTAGTCTATAAGACTGACAACCCTCCCTACCTGCACAAGGACACCAAATATAATGTCACATTATATCTTGACATGGCACCGTGTGTGCTATTGGTAAGCCATTACCCTCAAAGCATAGTCCACCACAATCTCTGCTGTTTTGCGTGCGCCATTAAGTTGAGCAGCAAGGCGAGCAAACCGCATAGCGTTCAGCTCATAGGCACGGCTACCAAGATGGTCAGCAATCGCTTGAGCCAATACTGCCCCTGAGAGCTCCCGGTAAGACAATTGAGTGGCAACTCCCAGCTCCACCATACGTAGCGCATTGCTTTCCTGCTCAATTTGCTTATAGTCTGGCACAACGATGGACGGTTTACCCAAGCTGAGCAATTCCATCGCCGTCGAATGACCAGCCTGTGTTACAACTAAGTCAGCTGCTTTGTAGTATCGCTCCGGGTGGTCAGTAAAATCAGTTACACGCACATTGGCCCGCTTACTTTCTAAGCGAAAGCTTGAAAAAATCTCAAACTGGATATGTGGTAGCCGCTGCGCAGCGTCCACCAATGCTTGAAACAGTGGGAAGCGATACTGGTGCCCTCCCAAGGTCCCAACTACATAAGGCCCATAACCAGGCTTGGAATAAGGAATGATCTCATCAGTTCTCCATTGGGTTATTGGACCCACCATACGTTGGCGCTTCATTACCTGGGACTTGCGACTTAAAAGAGGCAAACAAACGGTGTCTGGCGGCGGGAAATCAGCAATTACAATATCATCAACCTGACCAAAGATAGCTCGAGCTGCTAACTCCACGCTTGGTTCAGCAGCCCCACAAAGAAGAACTTCCTGAATTGCCCGTGGTGTCTCATAAGGCACAATCGCCTTGGGGTTAGATGCTGAGGCTTTGTTACGACGACGTTGGAAGAACTTGTCAAACCGTGTCTGATTGGTCATAAAAATGCACGGCAATCCTAATTTGGCCGCAGCAAAAACTGCTGCAGCACGACAGTCTGACAAGACACAAGTAACGCCATATTGTTTCATAATACGGGTCTCTTCACGTATTTGCTTATTAATAACTAGCGGTAGCGTTGAGTTTTTGAGGATGGTACGAGAAATTTCAAAGGAGCCATCTGCACCAATGAACTTTACCTCAGGGGCAATTTCTACAGTTGCATAACCAGAACGATTGAGCCTGTCAAGCACATAACCATAACTTCCAAAGAGCACACATTCAGGATCAATGTAACTAGCCACCGCCAGCGCCCGGCTTGAGTGCCCATAACCTTCACCATTTACCGATATATAAACTCTATAAGGAACTCGAGATGTCCTTTTTGTTTGCTTGCTAACTAAGGGCGTACTAGCGGGCATGTAGTTAAACCTTCTATCCAAGTTTATTCTGCTTGCAAGCCTTTCCTAGAGGTTCTCTGGAGATGGTAGCCACCTAAAACTAACGTAGGAAGCCCAACTAACAACAAGGTCGTTGAGACGCCCCCAGGCAAATTATCCGCCAAGACACCTGCCGCAATAACAGGAATTGTTGAAGCTGCAGACATTGCTGTATTTTGTGCCCCAAATACTTTACCCCTTAACTCCTCTGGCACAGCTGACTGCAGAGCAGCCTGCGTGGGCACAGCCACCATAGCACAAGATATCCCAACAAACATAGCAAGCAGTAGTGGCACAGCCATCATTGAGCCCTGCCAGGACACCAGTCCAAGTCCAAAAGCCGGCCAAAGGTAGCGGGCAATAAAATCCAGGCTTCCGAGCAAAACCATAAACAGTCCCAGACCAGCAAAACCTGCATAGGCAAGTACACTAGGTCTTACCGACTGCCCATAATGCCCAACGCCAAAATTACCCAAACCCATGCCAACTCCAGCGGCAGCTACAATGTACCCAAACTGAAACGGCTCTATCTGAAGCACCTGCTGTGCTAGGCCAACAGCAATAATGTTAAGAGTAATGATAGTGCTAAACAGAACCGTAATCTTAAGTATGGCACGAAAGACTAGTCGGTTACTGGATATATAAGAAAGTCCAAAGCGCAGCTCCTCCCACCAAGGCTCTCTAAAACCTTCAGCAAGCTTGTTATCTTTTACAAAACAAAGCAACAAAGATGCAACAAAAAAGGATGCTGCAACAGCCCAGTGGGCACGTGCCAGGCCAAATTGAGAAATAATTGGTTCGCCTACTGCAAATCCAAATCCTAAAGCAATCATCATGGTAGTAAAGAAAAGTGAGTTAGCACAATAAAGATCTTGACGCTTAACCAACCGTGGAATAGCAGCAGCCTCAGCAGGGCCAAAAAACTGTGTGCCCATAGATATTAAGAATGCCAATAAATAAGCCATCTGCGGAGATCTTGTCACCATTGGCAAAGCAACCAGTGATACAAACAAACAACGAGCTAAGTTGGATACAACCAGGATAGTACGATTTGACCAGCGATCTACATATACTCCTGCAATCGGGCTAAGGACCACCGCTGGAATTGTAAAAGCAACATACAAGATAGAAGTCATCTGGGCTGCCCCTGTGGCAGCAAAAGCGGAAGTCTTTTGGGCAGTCAAAATAGCCACAAAAAGAACAAAAACAGCCCTGTCCGCTAGTTGCGAAAAAATTTGGGCAATCCACAGAGCCATAAAGTGCTTGTTCCGGAAAAGTGAACTATAACCGGAACGAATTTCATGAGCTGGGATAAGAGCAGGCTTTGTAATTGGTGAGCTCACCTCTGAGGTCACGTATCAACGCTCTAGATACTTTACCACCGCACAGAGCTTGCTAGAACAACGCAATGGTCCCGTACAGGCAACAAAGGTCAAACCATTTCGGCTGGGACTTCCTCTTTTGTATAAGATGCAGCCACTACGCCCCTTTTGCTGCTGCGCACAAAATCAAGGATTTCTTTTATTTCGGGGTAAGGCTCTATCTCACATTCTATCCTTGCTACAGCATCGCCTTTATTTAGGTTGGAGCGGTACAGCAACCGGTAAGCCTCCTTGACAGCAGATCTTACGGTCTGAGTTATACCTTGCCGCCGTAAACCAACAACGTTAATTCCTCGCATCAAGGCAGGGCGTCCATCACACATGGTAAAAGGAGGGAGATCAAGACGTGTTCCAGTAAGTCCACTCACCATCACCAGTCGTCCGACACGTACAAATTGGTGGAAGATACACATTCCCGACATAACAGTGTAATCACCCAGACTTACATGTCCAGCCATCATAGTTGAGTTAGCTAGAATGACACCACGGCCCAGCCGGCAGTTGTGCGCTATGTGTACGTAGTTCATGAGGAAGCATTCGTCACCTATTTCAGTGTAACCTTCCGAGGTTGCTCGATGAATCGTCACATACTCCCGAATAGTAACCCTATCACCAATAATCACCCCCGTTGGCTCCTTACGATAACGTAAGTCCTGTGGCTCAAGTCCAATTGAAGCACCAGCGAATATACGGCAGTCCTGCCCAATGGTGGTATAGCCATCTATAACCGCATGAGCACCAACTTTAGTTCCAGGGCCAACCCGCACATTAGGACCTATGACTACATACGGACCAATTTCGGCTGTATCATCTATCTCAGCACCCTGACTTACAATGGCGGTTGTGTGTATCGCTGTCACCGGGCTGCCACCACCTCTTTCTCAGTTTGTCTTACCAGCGCAAAAGAAATCTCACCTTCACAGGCAATTTTATCTCCAACCTTGGCAACAGCTTTCATTCTCCCTAATGGACCACGCATTTTGATGAGCTCTACCTCTAAATCTAAACGATCTCCAGGAACAACCATACTCCTAAACTTAAAACCATCTATGCCAGTAAAGACTCCCAATGAGCCCTTGTACTCTTCCTTGACCAGCATTGCTACACAACCCAACTGAGCCAAAGCCTCAACCATCAACACCCCTGGCATAATTGGCTTGAAAGGAAAATGTCCTTCAAAAAATTGCTCATTAGCAGTGAGGTTTTTATAACCAATTGCCTTGTGTCCAGGCTCTAAATATATGACCCTATCTAACAGCAAGAAAGGATAACGATGAGGAAGAAGTTCCTTAATTTGGCAAACATCTAGTCCATTAGAATAATCTGTCATACCTCACAACCCCTTCTTTAATTGATTAGCTAGCTCAAAAATGCTGATAAGGACATTACTTAGTCCTGGACAGGTGCACACGCTGGCACTCGCAAACAGGAGATATTAGAGCACAAATTGCCATGAGCCAGCACACAAAATACTGGTAATCCTGCCAAAATGCTAAATTATGGCTCAGCTTAAGAACGTTGAAGTGGCTAAATCCTGACATAATGGCATCTGTTTGGCCTCTCCAACCCATATGAGGATAAGCCAACGGCATGGAAGAAAACCCTCCTATTAGAAGTTTCGAAGATAACAACACCACCCCTGAGTTGAACAAATTAAGTCGACGCAGCTTTCTTGTAGGAATGGCTAGTTTAATTACCTTGACCATATCACTTCCTGCTAGCTCTACTGTTGGACTGTATGAACCTTTCTCTTTTGCTTTTGTAACAGACACTCACCTTGCTACCCAGTTACCTGATACGTACAAACTGGTACATGAAAGCCAGCTCTTCCTTCAGGATGTAGTACGTGCGCTAAACAAGGAAAAGCTTGATTTTGTTGTATTTGGCGGAGACCAGTTAGAAGTACTTGGAGATAATGAGTCCAACTGGCAGTTGTTCCTTGATATTGCTCAAGGACTCACTCACCCATGGAGTTTTGTGCTAGGCGAGCAAGATGTTTCTGATACATATCCTGTAGACAAAATGAAAACCTATGGAGCAGATTGGAAACGCCAAGGCATAGAAACCACCAAACCATACTGGTCGCATTCTCCTTTACCAGGGGTCCACATTATTGGACTTGACACTAGTCAACCCCATTCACCGACAGGCTATGTGTCAAACCAGCAACTTGCCTGGCTGAAGGAAGATCTAGATGCACACAAGAGAAAATTTATCATAGTTTTTAGTCATCATCCTTTATTGCCACCACCACCATATGACAGTGGCCCTCCTTGGGATGAGTTTATTCTGCCCCAGTGCGCTAACGTACGCGAAATTTTAGGAAGCTCTCCTAAAGTACGCTTGGCAGTAAGCGGACATATACATGCCAGTCGAGTTCAACAAGAAAAGGACATTTGGTACATATCTTGTCCCAGTCTCAACGTCTATCCATGTGCTTATCGTATTTTTAGAGTCACACCCGACCAGATCATCATAGAAACACATCAGGTAGGGTTTCCAGCGCTGATCAAAAAAGCCAGAAAGATGCTTGAAGCCTCAACGCTCGCATATAAGTATGCTCCATCACAACCATTTAAGTTTGTTTCACTTGTACAAGGGCAAAGACTAGATAATGAGGTCCTTTTGCCACTCACTCAGGCTATGACACCACAAGCTATCACAATCAAGAAACAAAGGAGGAAAGCCACCAGGCAGGCTGAGCAACATGAGCAAAAACCTGCCAAGCAAGAGACATCAAAACAAAAAACCACACAACAAGAGGCGGACAAGCACAAACAAGACACCCATTTAGAAGCAGCACCTGGTAAACCACCACTGAAAGAGCCGCCACTCATCGACTGGTAAGAATTTGATTAGTGCCGCATACAATCGACCAATCTGTGCACACGCGTTACATCTACACTGTTACGCCAGCAACCACCAACCTTAAAAGTAGAGCCAACAATGACAGCATCACAATGCTGAACATATAAATGAATGTTTTCTGGAGTAACACCTGAACCTACTAATACAGATGTGGTGACGGCCGAACTTACCGTTGCAACGTCATGCACATCGGCTGGCACTGCAGTCAAATTGCCTGTCACAACCACACCATCTGCACCAAAAAACTCAGCAGCCTTTGCTGTTTCAGCAAGACAGACATCAGCAGTAATGGCATGAGAAGAATGTTTCTTCTTGATATCAGCAAAAATCTTAATGGTTTGAGCTCTTAGGTTAGCTCGTCGCCGCATAAGTTGAGCAGCACAAGACTCATGTATACCCTCATCGCCAACATGAGCATAGACAAACCCTTCCACACGCAGGAAATCAAGATCAGCCGCAATTGCAGCTCCCAGCGCCTCTAAATTTGCTCCTGCCAGGATCTGCAGCCCTGTTGGCAACATAGATTGATGCTTAATTTCCCGGGCAATAACAGCCATTGCAGCAGTGGTCTCGGGATCCACCTTCCCTTTGAGATAAGGGACATCGTGCATGTTCTCCACAAGCAGTGCATCTACTCCACCTTCCTTATAAGTCAAAGCATCATCGACTGCTTGATCTAGAATTTCTCCCATGCTGCCACGATAGCCAGCAGAGCCTGGCAAAGGCAAAACATGCACCACAGCAATTATGCAACACTTACGTCCAAACACATGCCAACCCTTGTGCAATTAAGCTAATGGTACACCACGCAGCAAGACAGCTCGAACCGGAGATGCCTCTAACTCCATAAACTTGAGCGGAAGAGCTGCCAGGAAATAAGTGCCTTCTTCAGCCAGCGTTAAGTCAAGGTTTTCCAGCCAACTCATGTTAGCATCCAACAAAGCGTGATGGGACTCTAGGCTACTTGAGTCGACAGCATCAACAGAAGGCGTATCGATACCCACCAGCACCACCCCGTTAGATGCCAAATGGTGAACAAGTTCAACGGAGAGGTAGGCATATTGACTCTCAAAAACATCATAGCGCACCATATTTGATGTCTTAAACAAAATGCGCTGTGGAAATTCAGCACCATTGCCCAGTTTACTGGAAAGTTGCTCAACAGCTACTGCTTGCCGCCAAGGAGACAGGTCAATTACAGTTGCTAGTCCCAGGAAAGCATCAAGAGGAAGCTTACCTGCTACACCGCTGGGCTCACTTAAATCACCAGAAATATGTATAGGTGCGTCTGCATGAGTTCCCACATGAGGACTCATCTTAAACGCTGTAAGGTTGCCAATCTTGCTTTCGGCATAAGTCATGGTAATTTCCCTGGAAAAAGGAGTATCACCAGGGAAACAAGCAGTAGCACTGCAAATTGCCCGCGAGATATCAATAATTTGGTAACTCCAATATAAGTCAACCAAGCCTTTGCCTAAGGTTGTCGAATTTACTAACCCAACGTAGCCAATATTACCCTACCTTAAACAAGGTCTTGAATTCTGCCAAAATACTAAGATCTAAAGAACATCGCCCTGGTATGATTTTTCCTTAAATTCTGGAATGCAAGTCGACTGAGGTAATTGCCATGAAATTCCTGGTACTGGGAGCAGGACAAATGGGCTATGCAGTGGTTTATGACCTCATCCGCAGCCCAAATATTGACAAGGTCTTTTTAGCTGACAATAATCCTCAACAAATCAAACTGGTCACTGACCAGTTGGTTGATGACAGAATTGTCCCTTGCCAACTAGACGTCACAAACTTTGAAGACGTTGTCCAGCTTATGTCGGGCTCTGACGTAGCTATAAGCTGCGTAACTTATATACATAATTTTGAACTAGCTAAAGCAGCACTGGAAGCTGGAACAAATTTCTGTGATCTGGGCGGCAACAATGACATTGTTCGCAAAGAACTCCTTTTAGATGAGTTTGCTAAAGAACGTGGCATAAGCATAATTCCTGACTGCGGATTGGCTCCTGGCCTAACATCCATCCTCACAGCCGCAGCAACTGAAGGAATGGAGGAAATTTATGAAATTCGCATTCGCGATGGTGGGCTGCCGGTTGAACCACAACCACCGCTTAATTACTCACTTGTGTTTTCCGTGGAAGGACTTATCAATGAATATATTGAAGAAGCAATTGTTATTCAGGATGGCAAACTAATTCAAGTACCATCCCTAACCAATTTAGAGGAAATTGAATTCCCAGCTCCATTTGGGGTTCTGGAAGCATTCACCACATCCGGTGGCGTTTCAACGCTGCCGGCTACATATGCTGGGCGAGTGCAGCACCTCGACAGCAAGACAATTCGATACCCTGGACATTGTGCAATACTGCGTGCTATGGCTTTGTTGGGATTGATGGGCTCTGAGCCAGTAAAAGTTGACTCAACTAATGTTTCACCTCGCAAACTTTTTGCTACCTTGCTCGAGCAGAAACTTCCACGCAATGAGCCTGATGTGGTTTTGCTTCGGATTACCGTAAGCGGCATAAAAAACAAACAACCCATTGAAGTAATCTGGGAGGGAATAGATTACATGGATCAAGCAGCCGGGCTTACAGCAATGATGCGTATGACTGCTTTTCCGGCTTCCATCATTGCACAGATGATTGCCCGGGGTGACATCAAAGAGAAAGGAGCCCTGGTACAAGAGAAATGTATTCCTACCAAGATCTTCCTTGCAGAGATTGCCAGCCGTGGAATCCGTCTCAGTATGCTGGAACGGGAGCCAGTAGCTTAATGCTAAGCAACAGGAAGACCCCAGGACATACATGCAACAAGCTGCAACGTAGGTAATCCCTTTATGGATATCCTCATTCCATTAGATGGCAAGCCACATTCTCAGCTTTCCGTTAATCTAGCACTGAGACTGCTTGACCTATCCAACAAGAGAGTCATTCTGCTCCATGTAACTGAAAAACCTGACCCTGCTGAACTTTTAAAGGATCCTACTGGTCAACTTGAGAAAGTCTACTCACTGGCTTCTTACGAGGCCTCGGAACACCTGCTTAGCGTTATTGCGCAACCGTTAAGCCAAGCAGGAGCCAAACCTGTCATTAAAGTAGAAGAAGGGATCCCAGCACAAACCATTGCATCAGTGGCACTATCCGAGCAAGTTGGGTGCATTATTGCTGCACCAGGTCACCACAAACCACAAGATTTGCTCCTCAATGGCTCCATTACATTAAAGCTCCTCCAGTGTAATTTCCCGGGAATATTCATTCTTGCCCGGCCATTAAGCTTCAAGAAGGATAAGGGTAAGGTCGTCTTTGTTGTCGATGGCACGGCCGAGGTAGAACAAGCTATTAAAAGTCTCTTGCCGCATCTGCCTGCCACAATGCCACTTGTTCTGGTGGCATCGGATGAAGGCTATAAGATGCCATTGCTGGCCAATAAATTTCTCCATGACTCAAGAATAGAAGGTGGCTGGCCAAGACAAGAACATAAGAATGCTCGCCTTGCCTTAGAGTCTGCCTCCCAACAACTGGAAGAAGCACAACGCCCCTACGAAAAGCTTTTAGTTAAAACAACATTTGATAGCTGGATAGGTTCATATATTCAAAAGCATCCGGTCGAACTACTGGCATTTGCCAGAAGTAGACACGATGTGCTTCACCGATCCATTGGCGGCTCCCACATCGAAAAACTTTTCCTCAAGACAACCTGCTCCACTGCCCTTCACTGTACTAAGATCCTACCTTATGAAACTTAAGAGGAAACAACTGCCTCATGATGGACTTTCTGATTCTCTTTCTAATCATTACAACTGTCATGCCGGCCATCTCTCAAGCGCTTGTTGAATCAAATCGTAAACGACTTTTCACAGCCCTTGAGCAAAAGCGAGGTAGTCGAGTAATTGCCCTTATTCATCGCCAAGAGACTATGAGCATTCTAGGAATCCCCCTTGCTCGATATATAAGCATTGAAGACTCAGAACGTGTCTTGAGAGCCATTCATCTGACACCGGCTGATATGCCTATAGACCTTGTTTTACATACTCCTGGTGGACTAGTGCTGGCAGCACACCAAATTGCTCGCGCACTTACCCGCCATAAAGCCAAGGTAACTGTTTTTATCCCACACTATGCTATGTCTGGCGGAACACTGCTGGCACTTGCTGCTGACGAGATTATAATGAGCGAAAATGCTGTACTTGGTCCGGTTGATCCACAAATTGGCGAGTATCCCGCAGTAAGCCTCTTAAAGCTTCTTGAGGTGAAACCTGTGGAGAAGTTGTCCGATCAGTCACTTATACTTGCCGACATCGCTAACAAAGCCTTGAGGCAAGTTGAGGCGTTGGTGCGCAAAATTCTTCTTGATCACACGCCGGAGGTTAAAATAGCTCACGAGAGCATTCCTAGAATTGCCGAGGCTTTAGTGTCAGGCATATGGACACATGATCACCCTATTACCGTCGAGGATGCACAAGAACTTGGATTACCCGTGACTACAAACCTGCCCCAAGAAATTTTTGAGCTGATGGATTTATATCAGCAGCCTGGTGCCACCAAATCCAGCGTACAGTTTATCCCGCTGCCTTACAAACTCGATCGAAGTTCTCCTGCCGGGCATTCCCTAGACAAAAAATAATCCAGCTAATTTACCAGCCCTCACCAACTAATACCCACCCAGCCCAGTTAATGGGATTCTTGAACCGCTCGTAAGGCTCATTGCGCACAGCTTCTTGTGCCAGTCTCAGTGAGTGCACCTTAGGAAGTTTCTTGTCCCACAAGTTTGTGTAAAAGTACTCCATTAACTTCAACGTAGGAGTATCAGGAACCTTCCACAAAGACATCAGCATGCTTTTTGTTCCCGCAGCCATTACTGAACCACGTAAACCCATCACACCTTGTCCGGTTACTTCTTGACCACGACCAGTCTCACATGCAGATAACGTCATCAACTCACAATGGCTTAAATCCAGTCCAACAAACTCCTCGGCAGTTAAAAGTCCTGCTTGTTCTGTCGAACCCATCTGATGCACGTTAGCTCCTGCTAAAGCTATTCCTGACTCCACCAACGGATTGCGCAACACACCAGAGTCCTTATCAACATCAACAGAGGTAGCATGGTGTTCGCTAGATAAACCTCGTGGGCTTTCATTAAAGAAAAAACCATGGGTAGCAAGGTGACAAAAACCAAAGCAAGGGAGATCGGTCAATATTGCTGCCTTAGTGGCTTGAATGCCACTAAGCATGGTGACACCAAAGCCATGCTTCTCAGCCAATGCCTTGAGGCCCTTCACTTCCTCCATGGTCCCTGGCAAAAGTGGCAAGTTTAGCCCTCCAGCACTAGTGCTACCTTTTCCTGCCCCTTTATTAAAGTCAATACCCCCTGCCAACAAAAGCGTAACCTTTCTTTGGGTTGCCGGCTCGACACAACTACGCAAGTGGGCTAGTTCACGAGGCGAATCAAGTTCAGAAATCAAGACACCGGAAGTATGGTCTAATGCCCCCGGAACAAGATGCCAGGGCACTCTGCTTAACTCAGCATCAGGACAAAGCCATACCTTGCTGACACTCGACGGCAAAATACTAGCAACTGGTTTCCAAATAGCATTGACCAATTCCTGCCAACGCTCTTGCGCCTCACTACGCACTAAAACATCGTGCCGCCAGTTAGAGAGCTTGGAATCAATGTTGCCAGACTCTCCTAAGTCAACAAGCCTGGCCTCTGCCTGGGGACTTACAACCACACAAGCGTAGTGTTGTCCTTGTTTTCCCGATAAACCAATCAAGTCATAGCGATATATATCCACCAGCGCCTCATCAGGGTGCATAAAAGACAAAAATCGGGACATGTCAGAGCCCGCTAAAATATCTTCTAAGGCACCAGGTTTAAGAGCACGTGCTAGTTGGCGCTCTAGCAACTCCTTTTCGCTGGTCAAAGCATCATTTTTCTGCCTCCAGGACTTGTAAGGCATTAAGCCAGCTTGTTGATACCAGCCAGCAAGCTCTGATCTTAAGTTTTGCAGTCGTTCAACATCACCTCTAAACTTTTCCTCCTCACCAAGCTTAGAAACTGCAGTTTGGCGCCTAAGTGAATCAATAAGGAGTCCTTTCCAGCGCAACACAAGAGTATAGGCTTGTTGAAGAGACTCGGCCTCTGTGCACGAAGAAAGAAGAATGGACATTTGGTCAGGAACCTTGACTTCAAGATATGCACGTTGCTCAGCCAGCGAAAGCGTAGGAACAACCTGTTGAACATAGCGATCAACAATGGCACCTGCTTTAAGGAAAGATGCTCTGGCATGAGGAAGATCATGCTCCTGCCAAGCAATTTGACCTAGATTATTTAAAGTGGTTGCTACATCAAGGTGATCAGGACCAAGAGCACTCTCGTATACCTTTAAGGCCTTTTCCAACAACTGCCGGGCAACAGCCAAATTACCTTGGGACTTGTTAACCATGGCTAAGTTATTGAGACTTTCAGCAACGTCAGGGTGAGCAGCACCCAATGCTTTCTCTCTAATACTTAAGGCACGTTCCAACAAAGGTTTAGCGCGCTCTGTTTGGCCAGCAGCTCCCAGCATGGAAGCTAAGTTGTTTAAGTTAATGGCCAAGTCAGGATGGTCAGGGCCTAGCGCCTTCTCAGTAATGGTCAACGCTCGCTCATAAAGTGGTATGGACTCAGCCCTTTTGCCCTCAGAATCAAGAAGAACTGCAAGATTGTTAAGACTAGTTGCTACATCTGGATGATCGGAGCCTAGTACCTTTTCGTTGATTTGTAAAGCACGCTCATAGAGCGGTCTTGCCGACTCTCGATCACCTTGAAAGGAGAGCAAGGAAGCTAGGTTATTTAGTGAGGTGGCCACATCAAGATGCTCCGGTCCCAGCACTGCTTCTCTTATCTTCAATGATCTTTCAAACATCTGTCGGGCATTTGGATAGTCTCCTTGAGCTTGCAACAGCCAGGCCAATGTGTTCAACGCGGAGGCAACCTCAGGAGCATCTGGACCTAGTTCTTGCTCTTCTTGCTCAAGCCGCTTACGAGCAAAAGGAATTGCTTGAGCATATTTGCCAGCTTCATAGAGGTTCTTGATTTGCTCATCGATGCTTACCTCATCTTCTAATTCAATCTTGACCGGTCCGTGATTCCCCGAAGATCTTGACTTGGCTGCCAGATAGACAAATGGCGTCTCTGGTTTAGATTGCTCAATTGGTCCAAGATCACGGTGACTTTGACAGCTATGCCCGGGTACCCAATTTAAAAGAAGAAAGGCCAGGACTGTCAAACCCCAGCCCTTAAGGGCGGGGTGCTTACAAGGATAAAAATGTTTTCCTATAGCATGCACTTTGCTTGCCAAGAAAGATGGAGAAGGATAATTCAGTGTACAAGAACATCTACATCTCAATAGCTAAAATGAGTCAGAATCTTTAAGCACTGCTGTTTGGTATTATGCTCCTTGTGAGCACACAAAGCCCTGGCTGGGAACAAGAAGTCCGCGTACGACAAGAGTTTCGTTGTCGGATGGTGCAAAGCTTTGGCTTTACAGTCATGGACTATGGCTTAGCGCTTGCCATATGCCCGGTGTGTAAGACACTGTGCAGTGTAAATTCCGCCTTTTCTGCCTCTGATTGGGATTCACTGAATCACCTTGTATCCGTGCTAGAAACTTACCTGGAATCTCCTCCCTGCTTGGTTGATTGCCAGCAGTGCCACAAGGACTTTACCTTAACGGAAGATGCGGGGGAGTATTGGTTGTGGCATGCCCATTTTCTACCTGAGTCCAAACGTGACCTTCAGGTGCTCATGCACCGCAAAAAAGGTGCAACAGGCTGGGTGGAGGGCATGTTAGTGGAGACCAATGGAGCAATAACACCTTTGCCCCTACCCATCGGTGAAACAGAGTTTAAGACACGTTCAGGCTGTCACTTTTCTGTACGACAGGCCTGGCGAGAACTACTCCACAACAATTGGCCACTGTGCCAATTTACTGCCTCAGAAATTTCTCTGGGCTATTACCTTGTGGTTAATCCACCCGTGGACTCGGATAATGATCTAGCTGTCTTTAAGGACAACTGCCTCAAACTGGTTGGCCAATCCTTGGCTGCCGGAACAGAGTATGAATTTGCTGACCTATCCTGGGCTGATAGCTGGAACTTCGAGGAGAGCACATATCATGAGTGGCTTAATGAGTTTGAGGGGGATGTAGAAGAGTCAGACATAATAGCAGGCGTCCTGGCCAGCCCTGATCAGTTTTACAACATTGTTCAGCAAGAAATAGAACCCTTTGGTTGCTGGTTGCGACAGGTTGAGCAGAACTCCCAAGTAGCAATGCTGGGAGATAACGAATACTATCTAAGCTTTGATTTTCGGCAACACCTTTTAAACGCCATGATTAAAGGCTTAAGCTACTGGAGTGCTTTGCAATTTGTCGAACCCATCCTTGAGTCTTGGCAACAGACCAGATCAACTGGTGAGCGTTTAAGGCAACTTTTAACTTCCTATTCTTC
Source organism: Candidatus Melainabacteria bacterium (assembly GCA_016209785.1). Lineage (GTDB taxonomy): Bacteria > Cyanobacteriota > Vampirovibrionia > Obscuribacterales > Obscuribacteraceae > JACQVM01. The sequence continues at coordinate 14,318 of JACQVM010000356.1, forward strand.
TACCGTATATGGTGGTCGATATCTCCAGCTAAGACTAAAAAGAGGCAAAAAACTTGTTAAGGAGCTGGACCTTACAGTCTTGACGAACTCAGAAGACGAGGATGAGACTGACAGCCAATTTCTTGAGCGAATCTGCAAGCAAATTGCGCTCAATCCTCAGACTCTTAAGTTTAAAAAGACGGATTAGTCCATCAATATTATTAAAGAGTCAAATCAGCAACAACATATCTACATTGGTCCTGGGTACATTGTCATAAGAACATAATCCAAGAAAACTCAACGTGGGAGAAGCATGAACACATCAACCAGTGTCTCAGACCACCGCGAAAGGCGTAATTACTTGGTAGATACTGCCCACAGCATTGCTTTAGAAAGACGTCCCTGCCAAGATAAATATATTGATCCTGTTACCCTGAGTCCTAACC
>JACQVM010000358.1 GCA_016209785.1 Candidatus Melainabacteria bacterium
CATTGATAAAGAAGGGCAAATTGCCATCAACGGTAGATTTGTCGAGCAAGGTGCAACCTCAGATCAACTGCAAGAACGCATTAAAGATTTGCAACGGCGAGCTGGCAGGCAGGATATTCCTGTAACTGTAAATGCTGATGGGGATGCCAAGCAACGAGATGTGGTAGCAGTTATGACAGCGGCTGCTTCTGCCGGCATCAAGCGTATGCGGGTGGCAACAATTCAGGCAAGTCAATATTGAGCACCCAAAAACATAGTTTTTATCTTCTGGGGCTCATAGGGCATCCGGTAAAACATTCCTTATCGCCAGTTATGTTTAAGGCTGCGCTCAATCACCTAGGGCTTAAGGGGGAATATCATCTGATTGATTTGTTACCCCACGAGTTGGCTCCTGGCTTGTCTAAGCTTGTGGCTCAGGGCTTTACTGGCTTTAACGTGACAATTCCACACAAAAGAGCAGTGTTTGCCTTGTGTAATGAGCTAACTCTAGAGTCTCAACAAGCACATGCAGTAAATGCAGTTCTAGTCAAGGATAAAGGATGTCTGGTTGGTCATAATACAGATGTGGCTGGCTTTAAGAAAGCGCTGTTGGCCAACATGCCTGCAAACGGTAAGTTAGAGACTTGCTGTGTGATTGGTGCTGGTGGTGCTGCGCATGCGGCAGTGACTGCACTTATTGAACTTAAGTGCGCACGGATAATAATTGCTGTACGTAAGCCAGCTTCTGCACTAGATTTAGTTGAGAAAATGCAGGCATCTCGATGGGCGGACGACATTCGCGTGCCTCAATTTGAGGTGGTTGTGCCTGAGTTAAATGAGTTGCCGTGCACACCTAATCTAGTAGTTAACTGCACGCCAATAGGGCTTAACGGTCAAGTGGCGCCTCAATGGGTGCTTGATTTGTTGAAGCTCATGGGCAGCGATGGTTTGTTGTTTGATATGGTGTATTGCCAAGATGGAACCTTGCCAGAGTTAGCGTCTGTGGCCAAAAGACAAGGGCTAAATGTATGTGATGGCATGGACATGCTTATTGCCCAAGCTCAACTATCCTTTCAGTTTATGACAGGTGTGGCGATACCAGAGGCAGTTATGGCTCAGGCAATCTTAGCTTGCCGTAAAGGACAGCTTGCGTATGATAAGAAGGGGTCAACCTAAGCTAACGTGGTACACATTGTGTTGGAGACAACTGTATGCTTTGGGATGGTTTAATTGTTTTGGTTGCTAGTGTTTTAGCTATCAATGGCTGGAATCGAGGGCTTGTTGCCTCCTGGCGTGGGCCGGTAGCTATAATTGCCGCTACGCTTATTGTGCAGCAGTTTTATATTGATTTTTCTACGTGGCTTGTATCGCGCATAAGGATAAATCCTGAGGCGGCCGTGGTGGCAGGTTATCTTTTGCTCTGGTTTTGTGCCGATATAATCTTGGAAATTATTTTGTACATGTTCATTAAGCAAGGCTCTAAAGCTCGCCCAGTTTTCTTGGATCGCTTAGGCGGGGTTGCCTATGGTTTAGTAAAGGCCTGCATTATTGCTCTCTTGCCGCTCATGGTGTCCTCAGTTGAACTTAAAATCCCTCCACCGCCAGCAGATAAGTCTGGGTTAGTCTTTCCTCAATCAATGGCAACTGAAGGAAGTTATCTTTTGCCTGGCTTGCGGGGGGTAGCTATGGCTTGCTTACCGCACTTGCAAAAGTACGTGGTATCTTCCAAGCCACCAAGTTTTACCCCAGTTTACGAATTGCCTGAAATAAATGCTGACGAAGCTCAAGGCCGCCAGCACACGCGCCAAGAGATTGAGGAGTTGCTAAAGTAATGCTACTAAAAGACTGATGCTTGTCCATCAAAAAACATTGGCACTAGCTGCATTGCTAAGCCTAATTCCCCCTCGATAACCAGCATTCCAGATAATGCTGCAGTCATGGCAGATAAGCGTCCGGACAAAATCATTTCTAGATCTTCAGCGCTGACAGCAATTCTACAATCGGGCTCAGTGGCAAGACATGCGTCACCTTGGGCAATAAACTCAATGTTGCCGTCGTCAATTTTGGTAAGCCAGGTGCCGCCATCCTCGCCTTCTATGCTAATTAGATACGTTGCCGAAAGGTTTTTGGCGGCATTAGGATTGAATCTTTTGCGCAACTCTTCAATTGTGTTTGAGGCAGTCACAGAGAGTTTCCTCGTGGACAGCATGAACCCAGCGGATATTTAGTGCTCGGGGTGATTATACCCTATAGCTTGACTAGAGGCAGAACATGAGGAAATTTTTGTTGATTTGGCAAGCTTGTGTGCTTACACTGGCATAACACAATGGAGCCGGAATGCCAAACCAAGAAAAGGTGAAGTCTTTTAAGTCTGTGGGCAACGTGTTAAATCGTGTTGTTTCCGACCTTGGACTGGAAGAGCGTTTGCGTCAACACACCTTAATGGAGCTTTGGCCACAGATTGTAGGTGATCCTTGGGCTAAGTGCTCACGAGCCTTGTTTATTGACTCTGAATTGTTTCTTGTAGTTACCGTGCAGGATGCCTCGACAGGACAAGAACTTAGCTTTCTAAAAAGGCAAATCTTAGGGCATCTTCGCAAAGCGGCACGGGCCATTGGTATTGACATCAAGGGGCTACGTTTTGACCTAAAGCATTATCATGTGCCCAATGCTCAAAAAGGGCCAAGCCAAGCAGGTTGCTTGACATTGCCTGAGCCAACCAGAGCTGATTTGACGATGATTAAGTTAACACAACATGAAGAGCAAGAGCTTGACCAACTAAAGCACAAATTATCTGACCAAGAAGTAGGGGAGGCTTTATCTCAACGCATCCTTAGCTTATTTGAGGGTAGTTTGAGGCTTAAATGCTGGCGTTTGACACATGGTTATCCTTCGTGCAGCTCTTGTGGCTATCCAGAGCATGAGTTGCATGGACAACAAC
>JACQVM010000360.1 GCA_016209785.1 Candidatus Melainabacteria bacterium
GATTTGGCAGGACCTAACCACTCGGAAATTAAAGCTGCAGATAGTGGCAACGTCCTTTATTCTGGTTGGTATGGCGGCTATGGCAAGGTTGTTATAATCAGCCATGGTAAAGGCATGGCTACCTTGTATGCACATCTGTCCAAAATTGCTGTTAAGACTGGTTCTAACGTAGCCAAAGGAGATACTATTGGCTATGAAGGCACGACAGGCTTTTCTACTGGACCGCACCTTCACTTTGAAGTCCGCTTAAACGGAAAGCCTAACAACCCGCTCAATTTCCTGCAATAATACATCAGGCAATGCGCGAGGCCCGCTTGCGCATTTCAATTGCTAAATCTTCTTGTCCTAAAAGATAACCACGACGTGCTTGATCGTCTGCGTAGGCAATGATGCATTCAGTCAATGAGCTAAGCAGAGATGTTGGCACAAATTCGCTAATTTGATTTAAAAATCTCTCTACACTAACCCATTCATCAGTATTGAGGGGAATGGCATCATCCAATCGGGCAATAATAGTGTAATTGCGTAGCTTATCGCTTTTGTTGCCCATTAAATTGCTCATGTCCATATGCCTCATGCCCTCACTTGTTAAGACGAGCTGACGAACGCCAGGTTCCAAACCGTTACTAGAAAGCAGGAGAGTGCTTTCAACTCCCGGACTTGGTCTTAACAGCTCTTATTCCCAAGAAAGGTAGTTTTAACTCGCCACGAGGCTGTCAAGAGTAAATAAGTTAGTTGCAATACCTCTTCTTATACTCAGCAATGACAAAACGCTCTGCTTCTGCACGACTAGATATCTCACTTAAACTCTGGGCTTCAGCTAAGGCTTCCAGAAGTACTCCTACAATTGGTCCTGGCTCAATGGCAAGTAATTTCATGACTTGATATCCATCTAAAAAGGCAACTGACGTGTGTTCACCTTCTAGAAATACGATGAAGCGTTGTAAAAGTTCAGTCAAGCTTGTTTCAAGCAAGTCGCGAGCTGGTGCGGTTAGTCCAGGACCCTTGGTAGCACCAAGGTCTCCAAAGGCTACTAGCATTAATGCAGGCAGATCTTGGCCAACTAGGCGATAAAAGCGGTGAAGGGCACGCTGGGTCGGTTGTCCTTGGTGAAACAGTTGTCCAGGTCTTAGGTGCCACTGTACGAGCTTTACTATGAGGCGCTCCACACCACGAGCCCAGCGCAGGCGAGTAGCCACTACCTGTGTCATTTCCGAGCCCAGCCGATCATGGCCATAAAAGGTATGTCTGCCCTCACTGGTGATTTCCCAGGTGTCTGGTTTGCCAATGTCATGTAGCAAGCAGGCAATTTTTGTTGCAGCTAGGCGGCTTACACCTGTGGCCAGTTCTTTGTGTAGATCGTCGGCGACCCATTCTGGCAAATGACACAACCACTTCTCTGCCTCAGCTATGGTTACAAGACTGTGATCCCAGAGTCCAAGATGATGATAGGCATTTGGTGGGATATTTCGTGTTGCAGTAAGCTCGGGAAATATTACCTCCAGGATTCCTGTATCGCCCATTTGCTTTACCATCCAGCCAGCAGCACATGAGGACATTACAAGAAACAACTCGTAGCTGATGCGTTCAGGAGCTACATCTTTGAGAAGATGAGCGTGGCGACTAATCATCTTCAAGGTGTCCCCATCTATGGTGCCGGTAATATGGACTGCAATGCGAAAGGCTCGAAGCAGTCGCAGTGGGTCTGCCAGAAAATTGCTCTCAGAAATTGCTCGAACAGTCCGCTGCTCTAGATCCTTTTGCCCACCGACGAAATCCAAAATTTCGTGAGGCTGTGCATTGTTCCAAGCTAGAGCATTGACAGTAAAATCACGGCGGGCAATATCAGTTGTAATGTCTTGCCCTAGACAGCCAGCAAAATCAAGCGTAGTGCCATCGCCTAAAACCACCCGGGCTGTATCATTTCCTTCGTCAAGTAGAACATAGTGTCCTTGAAAATTCTCAGCAATCTGTCGAGCAAAAGTAATGGCCTTAGTTCCAGCTACAGCATAATCAAGATCCTTTGGTGTTGTTCCATGTAACCCCAACAGAGCATCCCTTAAGTATCCGCCAACTAGGTAAAGCGTAGCTCCTGCACGATCTGCGTTGGCAAAGATCTGCAGGTTTAGCTTCTGCTCAAGGGGATGTAATCCCTTTGGGAAAAGAGCCATGGTCTTTACGGTAAAGTCTCAAGCTGGATTTTGGCCATTTCTTCTTTAGGAATCCTGAAATGTCCAGCAACATACACTAACCCACCAACAAGGCTGGACAGGGTAATAAGACCTAGCCACATAATGGCAAAAGTTAAGGCATGGGCACGTGGGACACCTACCAGCATTAAAAAGTATGTGTAAGCCCATTCCCGAATGCCGATGCCATTAAAGCTAGGGGTAATAAATCCCAGCACAGCAACTGAAGGATAAAAGACAAAGTAATACCACAGTGGAATAGAGGTTAAGCCAAGTGATAAACCGACTGCAATATGGCAGCCAACCATTACCATCTGCAAAAGGATTGACCAAACAAGACAAACAAACATAAGGTTTTTGTCACGCCAATATACATTGGCAGCAGACTCATTTAACTGTCGCGATAACCAGTTATGTTTTCCTAGGACTAGCTCAGCCACACGTGGTACTACCGGCAGTAGACCAAAAACAAAAATTGTACCGGCAAAGATTGGCCATTTTAGCTGCCAAGGTAGTCCACTGCCTCCTGGTCCAAACAAGATGCCAGCCGAGGCCATGAGAAAGAGAACAGCAATTCCTACAACTCGGTCAGCCACAACTGAATAAAACGCATTTGCATACTTGTTAGTTCCTTTAGAAAGGTAATAGCAGCGACTAAAATCGCCGCCTACTGTGGATGGTAGGAACAAATTAAAAAACAGACCAACATAGCAGTATTGAACTAGCTCAAAAATGGACTTTCTTAGGCCCACAGCGTGGGCCAGGAGCTGCCAGCGGTGAGCGTTGACAAAAGCTGAAAGGAGAAAGCTAACTACAGCTATGCTCAAATACCACCTGTTAGCATTTAGCGCTGCTTCCCAAGACTCAGCTAGGCTAACTTTGCCAAACAGAAATAGGCTAGCGAACAAGACAACACTAATAAGCAGCTTCAAGCGCAGCTTGGTGGTCTGGGACATCTTTTCAGGCTCTTTGGAGGGATGAGTGTTTGTATCCTGCCTTACCGATACAGTTGGCCGGGGTGAGGTTTGTTCAGCAAGTGCAGTTATGCTTAATGACTTAACGTGCTTACTACTAATAGTGCTCTTCCCGGCTACCAAAATGTCACCTCGATAGTACTGTCTTTTGCCAGTTGGCTGGTGCCCTAGCAGCCTGCAAGATGCGTTCATCATGTTAAGCTAGGGAAACACTGACCGTAACTGAGAAGAATTAAGCTTACTGGTTTGGTGCAGAATCCTTGACTCTAAAGCTACTCTGAGTGCACTCGTACTTAATGAAGCAATTGCTCTAAGCACTGGATTAATTATTTTGAATCTTTTTAACAAAAGGTACTAATTGTTCATACGAGATACTGAAACTAGGGCAGATTGATTGTGTAAGTTATGTTGTCTACTGCCAAGCAAAGCTAGAGGAATGATAGTTGATTGGGAATAAGCTGATTGCCAAGATAGGAATACTGTTAGCTTCCTGCCTAATATTGGTTGGGTTGTTGGGTTGGCAAGTCTCTTTCCGGCCGGTGTTGGCTGGTACTTCTACCACAGCCGGCGTGCTAGCGCAGGCCGTCAAACC
>JACQVM010000371.1 GCA_016209785.1 Candidatus Melainabacteria bacterium
AGGGACGGGTTTTGCAACCCGGCCCTTTTGTTTCTAGTTAGCAACAAGTAGCACTCCACAAGGAGCGTTATTGGTTCGAAAGGACGAGCGTTGTTCCTGGCGCACTTCCGCCTAGAGCATTCTTAGCAGCATCAACACCCTCAACGGCATAGGATGTGGAGTTGGTTCCTGTTGCAGAGGTACCAATTCCTGCGTACCCAACTTGTCCTTGAGAGTTTCCAGCAATAGCTGCTGCAGATGGTGCCTTGGCGCGCTCGGCTGTTACATCAGTAATGCTAACTGAAATAAAGTCAGTCCATACACCTTTATTGGTGAATGGATTAACAGGTGGATTGCCTGCCTTGGTGCCGCCAGAATCACCGCCTGGGTAGTATGTTGAGAATGCATTGCTCCCATCAGGCTGGGTGGACGGATATGTGCCACCATTGTCGGTTGCAAATGACTCAGCTGCAATTTGTGTTGTACGCATATTAGCTTTTACGGATGCTGCCCTGGCTTTATCTTGTACGCCAATAAAGTTTGGAAGCGCAATTGCCGCAAGAATACCAATAATAATCACCACAACTAACAACTCAATCAGTGTGAAGGCCTGAGACCTTCTATTTCTCCTAAATATTTTTAACATTGCTTACCCTTCCTTACTTAACTTATTAAGTCAACCCTCATTACTTACTACTTCTTAACATCCGAGTTTCCCCGGCAAGCCACAGATTGGCACAGAAGTCCCAAGCCTGATAACCCAGACCCTGACCTCAGGTCCTTCACCAACACAACGCGGGTAAACCGCACACCCGGTGTTTGCCCAATTCAAACTAAAAAATAACAGCCCTTTGATTGTGGCGGTTACATTCATATTTGTTTGAGCGAGCACAAAAGTCCTTTCTAGACTGCACCAGATGAGCCTGCAGGCTTAACAAACTCACCCAAGTCGCCAGTATTATACGTTACTGACTTCTCATACAAGCGTCAGCTCATGTAAAGCAAAACTTTTTGTGGCTTACCGGAAATTACCGCCCATGGGATGTGGCAACAGCTAAATCAGCCCGGTTAACACCAGAATGGTGCCTCTCATGGGCAACTTTGCGGGGACGACGTAGGTGTTCCATGAATCGCCGATGAGCTAGGGTATCGATAGTTATTTGGGGTGTCTTATCTGGAACAGACAACACAAACTCGCCGGAATCCCCTATCTTTGGACGATGGCTATAACGACCAACAAGATAAAGGTATCCCCCGCGAGTTGCATATACGTAATGAATCATGTTGCCTGCCTTTTTACTCTAGACGATATTAGCTGCATTGCCAGAAGCCAGTGTACACAAAGTCATGGTAGAGGCAAAGCCCCATCCTAAAAGCAAACATAACATTGTCTAAAGGTTTGTGTTTGTTTTGTGCTCACTGACTAATGGTTCTAGGTCATCGCCAGCAACAATTGTTACAGTACTTTCAATATCCCCCACAGAAGCATTAACTACTTCCCCCTGATACCCTAGATCAGCCTTCACCATAAAAGCATCATCAGGATTTGCTCTTTGAGCAATAATTGTGGTCTGCTTACGGTGACTGCTCTCTATCTTAAGAGACTTTACAGCAATCACTTCATATCCTTTGGCTCTCAACAGCTTAGACAACCTTAGTCCTAACTGTGGATTAGAACTAGCATTCTCGATCGCAATTCGGACGTCCATTTTAGTTACTGGTGCCCAATTTGCGCCCATAAGCTTGGCTACTATTTCTCGCACCTCCGCTGGTCCCACCAACCAGTCTCCAGTACCAGAAAATTTTCCTGGCAACATCACCAAAGACTGATTTTCCCTGGGAACTGCGCGCACAAAAGTAAGAATGCTCAACATTTGCCCTTCACTAAGATCAGTGGCAACATACTCTCGTCCAATTCTCATAAGCTCTGCTATGTGGGCCCATGATTCTGGCCTTAATGCTTTATCCAGAACTGCTCGCAGAAACAACTCCTGGCGTTGAATTCTGCCAATGTCACCCAAGGCATCATGGCGAAAGCGGACAAAACCCATGGACTGATTGCCTGTCAATGTATGCCAACCAGGTGCTAGGTCAATCTTCAACTTGGCTGTCCAGTCCATATAGCGCATGCGCTTTGGTATCTGGACTGTAACCCCTCCTAGCTCATCTACCAGCTCAACCAAGCCATGCACATTGAGCACCACGTAGTGGTCGAGAGGAACTCCTAGAAAGGAGCTAACGACATCACGGGCCATTAGCGGACCGCCAATGGCATTAGCAGCATTTATTTTTTGGGAACCATATCCTGGAATGTGAACCTGCGTGTCTCTGGGAACAGAGAGCAGGCAAACAGTGTTGCGAAAGGGATCAAGTCTTGCCACCACAATGGTGTCAGATCGCCCAGTAAACACTGCAAGATCAGCCTTGGCCTGGTGTTTCCTTTTTGTATAAACCACATCAGTGCCTAAAAAGAGAATTGTTGTTGGCTCATGCAGGCTGCCAAGCCTAAGAAAAGGAGGCAACAGTGTAGGCCTGAGA
>JACQVM010000362.1 GCA_016209785.1 Candidatus Melainabacteria bacterium
CACAAACTAGATGAATTAAGGAGCGTGCCACTTTCGCCCATATGGTTTAAGCGTACAGAAAAGGAGCATATTCGGTTATCTCTCCATTTGGTACCAGCATGGCTTGCCGCTGCTTTCTTACATTGGCACCTGCCATGGAGTGTACTCCACAACTTGCCCTTATAGTTCCAAACTTGCTAATTCCGAAGGATAAACTTCAATGGCATTAACTTACGACATCCAGATTTGAAACCATTGTTTAATCCATTGCCATGCTGCTGCAAGAGAAGCACGCTGTCGCTCGAGGTTGACTTTACCTGTTAATGTAAAGGTACCGGAGCCGGTACCGGTCGAGGTGCCTATAGATGCTGGCAACACATTTTTGAGACTAGCTGGTTTCTCTAGGCAAATTTTTAGCGACTCAAGCGATTGGCTAGGTTCTGGCTCAGCGGGGATCTCAAAGTCAGGGTAAAGCACTTTGTAGATTTTGTACAGCTCATGACGTACGGCATTGGCTGTTGCTGGTCTATCCTCAGGGCTATGGGCGGTCAACCTGCGACACAAGTCACTTAAAGGCTCTGGAATTCCGGAGGATAATGTGCCAGGCACTGAAGGATTTAAGGGCTTAGGGCGTTTTCCGGTGAGCAAGTGTGACAAAGTTGCTCCGAGCGCATATAGATCGCTTCGTGTCTCTGGCTTGCCAAAATATTGCTCAGGCGGTGAATAGCCGGCAGTAACAACCCGAGTGGCAGCGTCAGCTGGCATAAAGACTCTGGCAATACCAAAATCAACAAAAACAACATCACCGGTAGGTGTCAACATGAGATTGCTAGGCTTTAAATCACGGTAGATAACCGGTGGACTCCGTTTATGTAGGTACTCAAGAACCTTACAACACTGAATTCCCATGTGTACTGTCATTTGAGGATCAAACGGACCGCCTGTGTTCAGCATCACCTCCAGGTTTTTGCCGGGCACATAATCCATTACTAGGAAATAGCGACCATCCTCAGTTGCATGGTCATCAAAAATGTGCACAATGCCAGGATGGCTTAGATTACGTAATATGGCTGCCTCCCGTTGAAAAAGCCTGATAGCTTCAGCTCGCTCGGCTGGGTCAGAATACTTGTTGTTGAGCTGCTTAACTACGCACCGAGCATTGCCCTTGGTCCGATCCTCTGCAAGATAAACAGTGCCCATGCCCCCTTGACCTAGAGGCTGACAGAACCTGTAGCGAAAAAACCAATTAGTTTGATTGTCCACAGAAATAGGACCTCTAATCCAACACTCCTAGAGCTTACTGCGCACATCCTTATAATCTCATACGCGAAGACTGCCAGCGCATGCACAATTGCGGCAAATCTTGCCGTTCCGAGATTTAGGGTTGACATACGTTTGTATGGCGTGCTAAAGTAATTGCATTCTCCCCACAAAGACAATCAGTATCCTTTCTACAATGCCAAGGAGGTACAGCTATGAGTCTTGTCACGATTTCACTTGTGGGGAACCTTGTAAAACCGCCCGAAGAAATGCATTTTGCTAGCGGTAGGGTTAAGACCACCATGGTGGTGGCCATTAACAACCCGGTACGTTCTAAACAAAATGGTGATTCCACTGACTTTTATCGTATAGAAACCTGGGGAAAGCTAGCCGAGCTTGCTGGCAAGTACCTTAATAAGGGCAATCAAGTAGGCGTTTCCGGGCGCTTGATTTTAGATCATTGGACCGACAAACAAGGCCAAAACCGTATTACCCCAATTGTTCAGGCAACGCAGATGGCATTGCCACCCAGATTTAAGGCTGTACTAGAAGATGATCAGTCTGCAGAGCCAGCAGTTGAGGCTAACCCTGTAGGTGGGGAAATGGTTTTTAGTAACGAGGATGTTGAGGACATTGTTCCTCTGACCAAAGAAACCACCTATGGGGATCCTATAAACGCTGAACCGGATGCCAATACGTACACGAATGCTCAGAAGGTCCGGATTGCCTAAAGAGTCATTAGAAAGCAGGTATTTTAGTTTCCTTCAAGCACCACACAAGCTAGCGTGCCTACGAGAAGGTAGAAGGGAAAGGTTTGGAGATAGCCTTTCCCTTCTGTACTGTTCACCCTCGGAGGGATTCGAACCCCCGACACCCGCCTTAGGACGGCGGTGTTCTATCCAGCTGAACTACGAGGGCTTCACCTGCAAATTCTACCTAAGTTAGTCTAGCATTCCTCAAGGATTTCATAAATGATTAGATCTGCCATAGCTTGTGTTGGTGACGTGTCCTGGCAAATCTGTCCAGGCAGCACTATATACGGTGCCTTATTTGTTGGTAAGGGCAGTGAGCAAAAGAAACAAAATGACAGCACAGGCCCAAAAGGCAAGAGTTAAACCTGCGGTGAGAGTTTGGGGATTGTAGTCAAATTCTATAAGATGAGACCCTGGACTAACAAAGACTGCACGAAGGACTGCATTGGCTCGGTATATTGGGACCTCAACATTGTCAATCTTCGCAATCCATCCAGGATAAAAGTGATCTGCGAGCACAAGATAAGAAGCAACCTTGGCTCTCACAGAAAGTGCAATGTGTTCAGGACCATCTTGCAAAAACTCAACAAAGCTATTTTCGGTTGTTGATATATTGGCAGACAAAATCTTCTGAGTATCGTTATGATGAGTGTCTTGTAGCTCAAGTATGGTCTTCTTGTGCGGGTTAAAGGAAGTAGCATGAGCGTTAACAATTTGCTTGATTGCAGTCTGGTGTGAGATTTCCCACTGCCACGACTTGGCCAAGTATGCCCGAGGAAGTGTCTCCTTAACTTTGTATATGCGCACATTCATGCTTGGGCTCTCTTCCTGGAGCTCAAAGTATTGCTCATCCAGTAGGGGCACATGTTTTACCGGGGAGCTACGTTTGTAAATTTGAGTAAAAACATAAGCAGTTGCTGTCATTTGGCAAAACCGTGCTAGTGGAATATCACTATGATCTTGTGCAGATGGTGTTGAACTTGGTCTAAGAAAGCCACAAATACTAGCTTTCTTTAGCACACCGACAAAAATCTCTCTGTAATCATTTGTTTCGGCTGCTTCATAACCAAAGGATGAAGCAAGTCCAGCATGTATGTTTATGCACGGCAACAGTAGCTCACGCCCATATTGATAAAAACGCACAGTCCTGGATGTTGCTGTATCTGCACCATAGTCAGCCGGACAGGTCAAGGGATCAAAGTACAAAGGTAAAATACGTGACTTGAAAGCCCGTGTTGCTGGTTTGGGTTCTGGCAGGCGTTCGAGGGCTGTCCTTAAGTACTGGCGATGCTGAAAAAACTCTGGTGGTGCGCTATGTCTGGAAAACATAAAGGCACATGCCCAAAGAGTAGCGGCCAGCCCAGCCATTACAAGTACGGCAAATGTCTTAGTGCTGATTTTCTCATGTCTTACAAGCTGAGCTGCAACACATAAACCTAGTCCTATGATAGAGGCACGCAGCCCAGCGTAACCAATGAGCGCCTGGGCAGCAAGCAATGAGTTAGTCTCTGTATGTGGTGGCACAACACTACTGAAAAGCTGCAACCCAAGTTGCGAGGTTGCCACAAGTAGTATGCTCCCACAAAGACCAGCAATCCACAGCAGCCAAGTTAGTCGAAGCACCTTAAGGCTTAATCCCGGACAAAGAGATACAAAGACCCCGCGCGCCGCAAGCAACGCCAGGCAGCACACAACAACTACGACTAACTTAACTGGATAGCGAAAGACTGCCAAAGTAGGGAAAGCCTGGAGAAGCGTAGGAAAGACAGGTGTATTGTTTCCAAGTGTTGCCAGCAGACCAGCAAAAAAAATGGCAAGCACAAACCAGCGTCCCCGCCAACGAGTGTCACATACACCCCATATAGCTAATGTTGTTGCTATAGGACCTACAAAGGCTGAAGACACATATGGAATGAAGCCAGGTCGTGTAGCTACAAGGGGCAGAAATTTGGCACCTAAGACTTGCAAGTCTCCCAGTGGTTGAGCCAGCGTGAGAGACAATATGTCGTACCAATTGGTGCTCCAGCGAAATATTTCAGCCTCACTTAGTCCGTGAGCCCTAGGCGACAGCAAAGTCCATTCCCATGCTGGCAGCAAGGCAGGCATGGATAGCAGGGCAGCCAATATAAAGGCCAAGAACCACCAGAGCACCCTTGTTGCCGAGTGCCTTGCATTTTTCTCTTGTCTATATACAGCTATTGCGTCCCAACACAGATAGGTAGACAAAATGGCCAGAGCAGGCAGGCTGATTTCCGGGCGCCCAGAGCTAATAAGTGCAAAAGCACCCAAGGCAGAAGCTACTACCAGCATTAAGTTACGGCTGCTGATGCCTGGGACAATTTCTCTAAAAGACCACAGACAAACGGGCAACCAGCTAGCAGTTGCTGGGAGTGCAAAATTAGTCTGCAAGGAAAACATATATCCATTTAAGGCAAGCACAAGGCCACAAACAGTTGCTGCTGCTGAGCCCCAGGATAACTGCCTCACCAGCAGATAACCCCCAACTCCAGCAACCAACTGGTGGCATACCATAAAGCAAGCAAGTGCTGGTGAAAATGGTAAGAAGGCAAAGAGCCAGTTTGGAGGATAAAACACACCTGGGGCTAGTATGGCAATTTGAGGCATGCCACAGTAAAAGTAAGGGTTCCAGGCAGGCAGCACGTTTTTGCGTAACGCCTCACTAATAAAATGTAAGAGTGGTTCGTAAAAGTAAGTAAGATCAGATAAATAGAAAGATTGTTGGTTAGACAACCATGGGTAGTAAAACCCTACAAGCAGGCAACTTAGCCCAATTGCAAAGCAAAACAAATCTCTTTTAAAGGGAGCCAAGTGTAGGCAAGCGAGTAAGTGGGCTAACAGCGTCCTGGGAGACTGCCATAAATTGGTCAACAAACACTGAGCTTAAAAGAATACCTAGTACACAAAGCAACACGGCACACACGGGCCAAACCTGTCCATAGGGCAAAAACTTCCGCTCAGCTGTTAGAAGCTTAACCGTCTCTGATGGCTCTTGGACAATCATCTTAATTACCACACGGCTGTAGTAATAAACGGCAGGTACTGAAGTTACTAAGGCAACTCCGACTAAAAGCCAGCCAGTCATGATGGTGAATGTTCCGGTCACAAAAGTAAGTCCCCATAAAGTTGCGGCCAGCACAACCAACCAGATGAGCTGTAAGCCAAACAACTGACGTACTACCCATTTAGGCATCCAACCTGACATAGCAAGCAATGCTAAAGCTAAAACCAGTGCCAGACCGATGCCTGCTACCAGTCCGGTTGGTATATAGACAGGTGCAGTAATGTGCACACCTGACCAAAACACAAACAGTTTGGCAAAGAAGCCAGCCGGTGGGATGGGTAATCCTGCCAAGTTAAGCAAACAAACTGAAAGTCCAATAGCTAACCAAGGGCGCTTGCGTAAAAGCCCGGCATAATCATTTATGTTGTCGCTGCCAGTCTCATTGCTAAATAATATTGCACAGGCAAAAGCTCCTAAATTCATCAGGCCGTAAACGATGATGTAAAACATCATGGCCGACAGTCCATCCTTGTTGTTGGCTACAAGTCCAATCAATATATAACCTATATGTGCTATGGAAGAGTAGGCCAGCATTCGTTTAAAAGATGTCTGAGCCAGGGCAATGAGGTTGCCCATAACCATGGAGGCAACTGCCAGCACACCCATGATAACGCTCCAGTCCATTACACCAGCAGGAAATACTAGTGTCAGCAGACGCAGTGCCACAACTAAACCACCAGCTTTAGAGCCAATAGACAGGAATGCAGTGACAGGGGTGGGAGCTCCCTCATAGACATCCGGTGTCCACATATGAAACGGTACTGTGGACAATTTAAAGCCAATGGCGCTTAAAAGCAGCACCATAAGGAAAATCACTACTAAGGAAGGGGATTGCATGAGCGGTGTAAGCTTGGCATGTATGTCGTAATAGTTGGTAGAAACTGCCAGACCATAGACAAATGAAAGCCCATACAGGAATGTTGCTGTGGTAGCAGCAGTGGAAAGGAGATACTTAAGGGCTGCCTCGTTGCTTTTTGCATCTCTTTTAGCAAAGCCTGACAAAATTACACAGCACAAGCTTAAGGTTTCCAGTCCAACAAACAAAAGCACAAGGTCAGTTGTGCCAGCTAGAATCATTACAGCCAGAACTGCTGTAAGCAGAATGGTGTAAAACTCACCCTGATTTTTACCGAGGTGGTGCTCGTAACCCATGGTCATGAGCACTACTATGAAGCCAACAATGCATACCAGGACCCCAAAAGACACAGTCAGTCGATCAACTGTATACAGTCCTCCTAAGAGTCTTACTTCGGCCAGTGGGAACTGTTCCCATAGGCTTAGAGCAGCTAGCGATAGACCAGCAAGACTCCAAACGGGACTCCATTCACGAGCCTTAGGGAAAAAAAGGTTCCAGAGACACACAATTAGAATTGCCCCGACTAGCCACAGCTCTGGAGTTAAATGCTGTAAAGCGTCCAAATAGTCCTGAATGCTATTCATAGATACCTACTTTTCTAAAGGCCAGTGGAAGCTTAATTGGTACAACTGCCAACTAACGGGCCAAACAAATTCTACCGGGGGAAGAGTCCCAGTCATTTAAATGTATCCAATGCTTACACCTATCTATACATGCAGACCTGATAAATGTGCAGACACTTGTCTTGGTTTAATTGACAAGGAGACTTTACCTCGTCAAATCCTTGCTCCTTATGCATTATTTCTACAGAACAAGGTAAGATGGTGATTAGGAGTCGACCAAGTTCTTTTTACGATGACGGAAAAGCTAACGTACCCTGGTTATTTATCCGGGCAAGGTCCTTGCCTCCTTGCTCTTGAGGACGGCAAGATATTTTGGGGCTCTTACTTTGGTGCAACAGGCACAGCTGTTGGAGAGCTGGTTTTTAATACAAGCCTTACTGGTTATCAGGAAATTCTTACGGATCCTAGTTATGCAGGACAGGTAATCACCCTTACCAATCCAGAAATAGGCAATTACGGCACCAACAGTGAGGATCTTGAAGCTGGTTGCATCTATGCCAGGGGGCTCGTTGTACGCCATTTAAGTCGTTGCTTTAGTTCCTGGCGTGCAAGCCAATCCTTAGCAGAGTTTCTTAGCCAATATAGCGTCATTGGCATAACAGGGGTAGACACACGAGCCATAACACGGCATATCCGCGACAAGGGTGCAATGCGTTGCGCCCTTTCCACTGAAATCTTAAATGAAGAAGCTCTGGTGGAAATTGCCCGTAAGTCACCACTAATGACAGGTGCTGATTTTACAAACGAGGTAACCACCCCAAAAATCTTTCACTTAGGTACTGGGGACATTAAGGTTGCCGTGCTGGATTTTGGCATTAAGCAAAACATGCTGAATCTCCTTGCTGCCAAGGGGATGTCGCTCACGGTTTATCCAGCGAAAACGTCTGCAGAGGAAATATTATCTAGGACTCCGGACGGACTTTTTCTTTCCAATGGCCCTGGTGATCCAGCAGCTTGCGAAGACATACTTAGTCAACTACCTAGGCTAATCTCAGCCAAGCTACCAACTTTTGGTATATGCCTTGGGCATCAGCTATTAGCTCTTGCTTTAGGAGCTAACACCTACAAGCTTAAGTTTGGACACCGAGGTGGCAATCAGCCTGTCAAGGACCTGACAACAAACAAGGTAGAAATCACCTGTCAAAATCATGGTTTTGCTGTAGATGCTGTGAGCTTGCCCGAGCACCTAGAATTAACTCATGTCAACCTCAATGACCACAGCGTGGAAGGGTTTCGGCACAAGTCCTTGCCTTTGTTTTGTGTGCAATACCATCCAGAAGCCAGTCCTGGACCTCATGATTCTAGTTACTTGTTTGAGAGATTTTGCCGTTTAATTGAGACACACAAGATAATGGAGCCTAAGAGTTGTACAAATTAGCAATTTTTGATTTTGATGGGACTCTTGTTGACTCAGCACCAGGCATTGTTGATGTGATGCGGGAGATTGTGGCCGAGTATAACGTTAGCCAAGAGGTATTTGGAATTTGGCAACAGCTCATTGGTGTTCCGCTGATGAAGCAAATGGAAATTATCTTTCCTAACCGTGATGAAACTTACCACCAAAAAGTTGCCAATCGCTACCGTGCTATTTATGACAGCCGGGTTATAGAAATTTGCCCACCATTTCCAGGCTTAAACGCTATGCTGCATCAGCTTCAAGCAGCCGAAGTTCACATTACCATTGCATCTTCCAAGCGGCGCAATCTCATTGAGCCAGTCCTTGAACACCATAGAATTTCTAGTTACTTTCGTATGCTCATTGGTTCTCAGGATGTCTCAAATCATAAGCCTCATCCAGAATCTGTCCATCTTATTACCAGTAAGCTAGAGATCCCGTATCAACACGTTGTTGTCATTGGCGACAGCAGTTATGACCTGGAGATGGCACGTAATGCTGGTGTCGATGGTATTGGTGTTACCACAGGCATACATACAAGAGAAATGCTGGCTGCTTCTGAGCCATTGCATATTGTAAACAAACTAGATGATGTAGCCCCGCTGATTCTTAATGGACGCAAGTTAGCCTAACTTGGGTGCATAGCATCAGGGCGGGCCAAATTTTTTTTATTGTCTTTTGTACCAATTGGCAACCTCCAATCGTCTGCTATGATTAGTCGGCTGTTGTAAGGTAGGGCTATGCAAACAATATTTAGGCTTGCAGTCTTGGTCTTTGCTGCTTTAATAGTCTGCCCTGTATGTCATGGGCAAACTGAACCTCCAAAGGCAGTGGAGGAAGCTAGTGGGCAGACAATTGAGCCTTTAGGATCTAAAAATCCTTTGCCTCAGATTATGTGGAAACCTGGCGAGACACTTTCGTTTAGCACAGATACAGAAGATCTGGTACCTACTGATGACCCAGAGCTTGCTCGTAAGCAGGTGGCCTCTTACCCAGACAACCCTGAAGCTAGCTTCATTCTAGCGGTAGCCCTAACTCGGACCAGTCATGTAGAGGAAGCTCTTAGCGAAGTGAGACGAGCTCGGAAACTAGCTATTGCTAAAGGTGGACCAGCATACTTTGACAAAATGATTACGGTCTACGAAGAGATGCTAAAGTGCTACCCCAAAGAAAACCGTGTTCGCTATGGTCTAGCATGGGCTTATTACATGAAGGCATACCTTTTAGCTCGAGAGTCTAGGCACCTAGCTAAGCAGGCAGCACTCCAGGCAGAGTCCACCAATGCACACAACCCTGGCCAAAGTGCTACTGTCTTAACCCAGAGTCAAGTGGCAGTCAAGATTCCGCATATCCAAGGAGCGTTAGAAAAGGCCAATCCTGCCATGCAGCCCCAGATCAAAAAATATTATGAGGCTGCCTTAGGCAAACTAGACGAACTTTTAGCACAATGCCCAGAAGATATCTGGGCAAAAGTATACAGAGCATTCCTCAAAGCTGAGTACACTGGCAATCTTGAAGAAGCTATGAC
>JACQVM010000364.1 GCA_016209785.1 Candidatus Melainabacteria bacterium
ACTAGCACTCGTTACCTTTACTGGCAGTCCGGCTGTGGGCTGGTCCTTGCGTAGACAACTGGCTGATGGCGTACGTGTAATCTTGGAGCTTGGGGGAAATGCAGGTATGATTGTGCATGATGATGCCAATCTTACCGCCGCAGCTCAAGCAGCCTGTCGCGGTGGTTACGCCAATGCTGGACAAACATGTATTTCCGTTCAACGTGTTTATGTACAGGAGCATGTTTATGACAAATTCCTAGAACTTTTTGTCACGAAAGTTAAGAGCTTAAAGCTTGGCAATCCACTCCATGAGGACGTTGACGTTGGACCATTAATAGATGTAGCTGCCTCCCACAAGACAATGCAGTGGATAGAGGAAGCTGTTGCTGGTGGTGCCAAGATTGTGGCTGGCGGAAAACTGTTCGACAAAAATATAATTGAACCAACTATACTTGTTGATACTAAGCCAAATATGTCTGTTGTGTGCCAGGAGGTGTTTGCACCTATCGTGACAGTCATGAAGTATAGCACCATAGACGATGCTATTGATGCCATTAATGATCCACGCTGGGGGCTGCAGGCAGGTGTCTTTACAAGCAACCTTGAGGTCGCATTCAAGGCTGCCCAGAAAATAGACGTTGGTGGGGTCATGATAAACGACTGTCCAACATTCAGAGCAGACCACATCCCTTACGGTGGACGCCGAGAATCTGGAATAGGTTTAGAAGGTGTGCGCTATGCGCTTATGGAAATGACCCAACCTAAGTTCATTTGTGTGAACTTACCGAGACTTGACTAGACTTACCTAGCCTGGGTGGTTTCGTGGCATCCCCAAGTACAAATGTTTGGTCGAGCGTACAGGCACTAAGTGGTGGACTTGTTGTCTCCTGTCAAGCAAGTCTAGGTGAACCACTTGCTACGCCACAGTGTATCTTGGCCTTATCTCTCTCGGCCATAAATGGCGGCGCTAAGGGACTGCGTCTGGAAGGCGTGGAAAACATTCAATATGTACGCAAGCATACACATGTCCCTATTATTGGTCTTATTAAGTCGCAATCAATCCCAGCAGAGGATAGATTAAACAAGGTATACATTACAGCTACATTTGAGGAAGCTAAGGCTGTAGTTGCCGCCGGAGCAGACATAGTAGCAATAGATGCTACCAGCCGACCACGCCCCGATGGGATGTCACCGGGACTATTGATCAGTAGCATCCATAAAGAACTCGGCAAACCAGTTTGGGCAGATATTTCGCAGACTCAGGAAGGAATAGCTGCCGTTGAGCTGGGAGCCGATGTAGTTTCAACTACACTCTATGGCTATACCAGCCAAACTTACCTTCCCAAAGATGCTGGACCAGCCCTTGAGCTTCTGCAGCAACTATGTCAGACGGTATCAGTCCCGGTTGTTCTAGAAGGCAGGATTTGGCAACCAGACCACGTTTCCCAGGCCTTTGCCATAGGGGCATATGCAGTAGTGGTTGGCTCAGCAATTACACGACCACAGCTTATCACCAAACGTTTTGTAAGAGCTATTTCATCACCATGAGTTCGCAGGCCACACTTTGGCTTTATCCTCTGGTCTTAATGGCCGTGTTTGCGCTTATTGGGTATGTGCGTATTGGACTCAGTTGGACGTGGGGTTTTTGTATTCAAGCATTATTAATCCTATCGGCAGCACTGATGGGGTTTGTGTTTAACCATGCAGCAGGACTTTTTGCTCTAGCTGGCTGGGGACTTTTCTTATTGACCGTTATTGTTCCCCGAACAATTTTGTCACGTTTGTCACACAGCCTTGCAATGCTCAATGCAGACGAAGCACAGTCTTATGCAAGGGTGTTGCGCTGGTTTTTTTGGGGAGCGCCAGGCAGATTTTGGACAGATATGGCTTACGTAATCTCCTATTACATAAATGGAAACACTCAGGCAGCCACAGCACTAATTCAGACATGGCAAAACTTTCCTTTGCCCAAAAGTACTCGCGAAGGACTGCAGGGATTTCTTTTAACAGGCCGAATAATTCTGCGTGACTGGCATGGCATCATTGCCGAACTGTCTACAATTAGAGCCTCCCAGCAAGGCAAGGTTGCGCATAATGTTCTTATTGCTGCCAGCCGTGCTTATCTTGAACTTAAAATGGTGAATGAGGCTCTTGAATGCCTTGAGTTATCTAATCTAGCCTCTGCTAGGTTATCTGATGAGGCACTATATATGGTATTCCTTCCGTTTTTCAGCCTTACTGGCTCTCAAGCAGAACTCGATGAGCTGTTGTCTAGTTTTTCCAATAAAGGACAACATATGTTTCCCAAATTTGTAAGCCTTTACTGGAGGGGTCGATGTTTTGCAGTCCAGGGCAAACTAAACGAAGCTAAGGAGGCTCTCAACAAAGCATTGACATCTGCTCCAAAAGGCATCTCCGCCTGGCCTGACCGCATTAAATATGAGTTACAGAAGTTAAGTCAAACCCCGGCATTAATGCCGGGGTGTATTGAGGAATTTGGCGGGGGCTTGCACCCCGGCCAAACAGATCTGAAAGACCCTGCCCTTAAGGGCGGGGTTTCCGTGGAGCGGGATGATTGGTCTAGCCAAATTCAAAGCGCTGCAACCATCCTGCAACGGGCCAAGCTGGTCTCCCAGATTACCTCACCGGCAACCCCGGGAATTGCAGTGCGGCTACTTATGGCAGCAATTGTTACTGCCTATGCAGTAAGCCACGTATACACAATTGTCCCTGGACCAGAAACCCTGGAGCTAAGTCTTAGTTGCTTTCGCGCAGGCATTTTGGAATCACATTTGGTCTATGCTGGACAGTATTGGCGACTGGTTAGTTATCTTTTCCTGCACACTCACATTTCGCACCTGGTGCTCAATCTTATCGGGCTTTGGTGGTTTGGCAGATTAGCTGAGAATCTCTATGGCACTGGACGATTCCTGGTAATTTACTTTTTGTCAGGGATCTTGAGCGGCATAGCTCATGTATTCCTGAGTCCTGAGATGATGGCCGTTGGAGCCTCCGGTGCCATAATGGGCATTTTTGGTGCCACCACCAGCGGTATTTATAGACTTAAACAAGTACTGCCAAATAATATTCGCAAGATGGAAGTATCTGCAATGATTAGTCTAGCTATTCTCCAGATAGTGCTAGATCAAATTGTCCCACATGTAGCTGTGTTTGCTCATCTTGGGGGATTAGGAACAGGACTTCTGGTTGGTCTGGTTATGCCAATGCCCAAATTCCATGATAGATTGAATTAGGTAATACAAGGAGGGACTGACAAGCTATGCATGATTGTCCTGGCTGTGGAGTCCCGCTACATGGTCACGAGGAAGCCTGCCCGCGGTGTGGGACAAAGCAATATGTACGTCGCAAGTTTTATGATGTAGCCGGCGTTTCCAAGGAGTCAGGCTTTCCCTGGGGTGTGTTTATTGCAGTCATTTTGGTTATCGGCATTGGGATAGTAGTTGCACTGCAGACAAGCTGGGTAGGTGAGTTAATGCACCAGGGCCCAAAAC
>JACQVM010000370.1 GCA_016209785.1 Candidatus Melainabacteria bacterium
CGCTTGAAAGTACAGAAAACATTTTGCCCCCGGACAATCCGCAAGTGTTTTCCCGCTTAGACAAGCTGGCAAAGTGCCTAATCAAGGAGAAGAAATACGAAGATGCTGAGAAGCTTTACTTACGCGCGCAAGATTTCTGGAAGGTAAAGTCATCGAACGATGGTAGCGAGGCTAGGACATTGTATGCTCTCGGCAGCCTTTATGTGCTAGAGAAGAAGTATACTGCAGCATTGCCGGTGCTCCAGAAAGCGCTTCAGCTAGCAGAGAACTACTATGGTCCTGATTCAATCTCGCTGGTACCTTACCTCGTCAGGTGTTCTGATGCCATGTATTACGTTGGTCAAGACAAAGAGAGGGGTCAACTAAAGGCCAGGGCTAGTATCATATCTGGTATCGTCTCGCAGTAAATCAGCTTCAGGAGTCGGCTTCCTGCAACAGCGATTCCAAGATGACCTGATCTGCTATTATGGCTTGGCAAAGCTAGAGTTGTTGCCGACTGGTTATGCCACATGCTTGCAAAGATAGTTTAAATGCTGGCAGTGCCAAGTATGGCACCACCGGAGAACCCCCAGGCACCATCTGTGAAACTGGGCTGGCTAGCCATAACAGCCTTCCGAGCACTCCGCTTTTGTTCGGGCGAATATCACCGGCAAGGCTGCCAAGAGGGATATTCAGGGCTGGTCTGTCGTTGTTTCTCGGCTTGTCACTAATCCTAGCAGGCGTGCCGTCCGGTTATGCAGGTGCTCAAGAGGGCAGCTACGGAGTACTTGCAACCACAGATGAGCATGCCATGCAGGCAGCCGATATCCTGGGTATTCGTTTAGATGTAGAAAGGTTGCTCAAACTACAGAGGCAGGCAGGAGCAAGAGGCGAAAAGTTGGTACTCCAGGGACGAATTTATCGTAGTATCATGCGTGGTGTTTGTGAGGTAAGGGCTGCTACCAATAAGATTGAGCGAGAACAAACTTACACTTATGATCTTTGGCGGCATCAGTTAGCAAAGGAACAAACAGTCAGTGATTATTTCAATTTGCTGTATTTTGTTCAGTTTGGAGTTCTATATTCGCTCGAAGGTCTATCAAGGCTGAAAGACCAGTTTGTCCAAAGCGCCATCTTGACTGCTGTTGGTTCTGGCGTTGGCATAAGCTTGCCAACCATGAATATACTTTATGACAAGATTGCTAGGGCGCGAGATGTTGCTCCTCCGGAGGAACTGGCAGCAACTGTTCAGGGATCTGCTGTTACTGATATCCAGTTGCCCGATTTAATAACGAAATTCTTGGATACTCCAGCACCAGAACTGCACATAAGCCGCAGACAGCAGATGTACGAGCTCTGGCGTGTGCAGTATGGTACAGATGCTATGGCGAAACAGGCGCTCTATAGCTTGCTGGACGGAAAAAGCAAGAGTGCACCTTGGCTTTATAAGCGGATAGTACATTTGTGGTCCTTGCATACATTTGTGCAAGACTTTGACCACGAACTCCTTGCGCTCATGCGCCTAATGCAATCTTTTGACAGCGTTTCGGAAAGGCCGTCAGACAATCTTGCTGCTCTTGGTATAGGCCCGGGTGGGCGCGCGGCAGCACGACTATTGAATATCGAACAGGAAGTAGCTGAGCGCATCTCACTTAATAGGATTCGTGGCAGCCAAGCTCGCAGGCAAGAGCTGGAGACGTACCTTGTAGGGCGGATTCTTTACGGCAGTCTTGAGATGAGAGCAGCTCAGGATAAGATTTATGAGGAATTGCATTATGCCTATGATGTAGTTTTAGCTCAACTAGAATCACGACGGGCAAAGCAGTTACAGCTTGTCTATGAGGCCAGTTTTACCCAGATCAACACTTTTGGTGCTATTGCAAGTATTGCTTATCTGAAGGGACAAAGTAAGACTGGCAACGAGCTTTTTATCGTAGGCGATTCGCTCGGCATTGCTCTACCGTCTTTGAGTCTTCTTCTCAGGCGCGGTGGAAACAGAAAGATTGATACTCCTCCTAACTCTCTAGCTGGCTTCTTTGATCTTAGCTCGGCTGCGCAGTATCAATTTAGTCCATTTGTGACAGCTTACTTGCACTCGGTAGATCCTAGCGACAAAGATGGAAGAACACATAAGGAGGCATTGATTGAGGTCTGGAAGCAGCATAAAGTTTCTACGCTAAATGTCAATGAGCGAAAAGTTCAGGAGAAGCTTGCGGCAATGTCCTCCGTGAAGAACGACACGATTCAGATTGTCAGTAATCGCGTTAGACTACTTGACTCTCTGCGGGTTCGTCTTCAATTGTTTGATCAACAACTGCTCGAGATCATTAAGGCTATTAGGCGAGACACCGGCATCTCAACGCCGGGCAACGCAGCACTAGTAGCGCCAGTCCAAACGTTAGATAAGGCTGTATTGGAAACAGCCGAGTTGCTGGGGGTTAAGAGCACCATAGAGCGTATTTCAAGTTTAAAGGGTCGAGGGGGACGCAATGAGGACTTGATTGATTATCAGCTAGATGTTACTAGAGAAATTCTTGCGGCTATGCTCGAGGTACGTAGAACCTCTGCTCAGGTTGAACTTGAGATTGCTGATGAAACATTTGCAATGGATCGCTTAATCAGATATCGAGACCTTGCAAATCTAGCAATTAACCTGGGCAACTTTTATCAGATTGGAATCCTTGGAGTCATTATTGACGGGCCGCTGGGTTTATCGTCTAAGCCTAGGGAAAAGATAATAGGTAATCGCATGACGATTGTCTCAGGTCTAACCACAATTGGACTGGCTAGCTTTGTGTTTTTATTGAGAAGAGGAGGGATTCGGCTAAAAGGAGCCAGGCCCAATATGTTAGGTCCGGCCTTTAGCATTGATTCATCTGCAACAGGACGCTTTTCCCCACTAGTGCTTAAATATCTAGATGATGTTGATCCACGCTCGCCCAAGAAGTCAACCAGAAGGCAGGAGCTCATCGAATACTGGAGGCATGCGCAGTTGCTGCCTGTGACAATCAAAGATAGATCTACGGCGGAGAAAGTGTCAGCAACAGGGAAAAGCCACCACTGGTGGAATGAGGGCATCAAGCTTCTTCGCACCAGGATTACAATGTTGTTTGACTTGAGATCAATGGTCAATTTGATGGAGAGTGATTTTGCAGAGCTTCTCAAGGCGATTGATTGAGAGCTGCCTCACATACAAAGACTGTTGCTGCGTATCGCAGGCTTGTCTTGATGTTGAAGGTTTGGCAGGGAAGACGCTTAGCCTCCTCACATGGCAGGTTGGAGGGATTGCAATATCCACTTTGATTGTATATCTTGGGCTAGCGGACGATTAGCACGGAGCAGGGTGCATGGCGTACAACTTTATCGGCTGTGGTTCCTAAAAAAGATCCCCACAGTCCAGAATGCCCGCTGTGTCCAATTACGAGCAAGTCTATCTTGGCTTCACCAGCGTAATCTATAAGCCCCTTAGCGGGATGCCCGACTTTGATTGATGTTGCAATCTCGATGCCTTGTTCGCGCGCAAGTTGTCTGGCCTCTTCCTGAAGGCGCTTCAAATGCTGGTTTGCTGTGTCTTGTTCTTCAACAACTTCACCAATTGTTTCTGCATAGCGCGGCAATTCCTCGACAGAAACAATCTCGAGAGCCGCTTTCTCAAGCTTTGTCAGGCGAATGGACTCCAACAAAGCTCTGCGTGAGCCCTCAGAACCATCTAACCCCACTACAATTTTTCGTGTCATATCTACTCTCCTTCCTGTGCTCTACTTTTAGGACTGACTAGCGCATTGTTTCTGACGGTGTTATTTCTTGGGATAGGGCATGGGTTGGCTGGAACCATTTCTGTGCGATCATTGTTGGGATAAGGGCACTGGCGATTACAGCCGTCACAAGGACAGTGTATTGGTCTTGATTGATAATGCCGTTGTTGAAGCCGAATAATGCACAGATGCTGCCGAAGGTAAGCCCAGTGGACATCATCAGCGTAGTGTAAATCCCCTCCTTCGGATGAAACCGGAATGCTTTTGTGAGTGGCCATATTCCAACAGTTTTTGTGAGCATTTTTAGACCCAGCAGGATGGCGATTAATGTAGGCATCGAGGCAATAGTAGAAAATTTCACCAGGGCTCCAGCCTTCAGGAAGAAAAATGGTGTCAGCAGGGTAAAGGCCATGACCCTCATGCGTTGTGCCAACACTCTTTCAGCCAAGAAGAACGGAGCAAGCACCATTCCGATCAGATAAGCAGGGAGAACTGCCTCACTCTTGGCCATGACGCTCAGAGCACCTAATGCAAATAGGATTAGGAGAATGAACTTAATCTCCGGCTCGCTGATTCTGCTGCCAACCTGGCGAAAAAACCATGGTGTGAATTTAGGCAATAGCCACATCGACAGTCCAGTTGCAAGTACAAATGATCCCAGCCAGATGTTGTAATTTGCAAACAAAACGCCCAGTCCAAGCACTGTGCCAAGGTCGTTGATGAAGCAGGCGGCAAGAATGATTTTGCCGATCTCGGTTTTGTTGAATCCTGTTTCTAGCATTACAGCAAAAACCACGGCCACCGAAGTCGTGGACAGGGCAAGCCCTGCTATCTGAGCCTGTGGCCATGACCAGCCACAGACATGATGTGTGTAGGTGAGCACACCAAGAAAAGGCGCCAAAAAACCAATTATGCCAATACTTGTACTTGACCAGAAATGTTTCCTGAGAACAACAGGGTCTATCTCGGCACCTGCCAAAAACGTCAGGAGAATAGAGCCAACGCTAGCCAGATAGTTTACCCATGACGTTACCTCAAGCTTAATGAGATTACCAGCAAAAGCCCCGACAATGATCTCAACGAGAGCAACTGACAGCGCGGCCCTTATTGAGATAAGAGACGCCAGCAAAGCAAGCCCTATCCAGAGAGCCGATGAAAGCCATATGTTCTCCATACAAAAAGCCTCCTACCAATCAGTGTCTTTAGTTTGGTAGGAGTCATCGGCCCTTGGGCGGTTATGGTGGACTCCATCACCTTTTGTTAGAAGTATTCTAACGCCCTTGGCAGCCAGACGATTATGTTACATATAAATACTGCACTTAAGCAATGCAAATGGTTATGCTCGCAAATTTGCCTGTGAATACCGAGCTTTTGTGGATTGATTTGTCTGATTCCACAGAATTGTATTGTCAGGTCAAGGTCATGTTGTCTGAAAGTCATTCACACGCTCCGGGCGGAATGCAGACCACCTGTTCGACCTGCTGCTTCATTTCAGCCAGGATTGACAGCTTGGCAGAGCCGGCAGAACCGCCGTTGGCGGCGAACCCTACCTGCAGCATGTAAGTTTGATAAATTACTCCTGTGTCCACAACC
>JACQVM010000365.1 GCA_016209785.1 Candidatus Melainabacteria bacterium
AAAGTTGAGGGACTGCCAAAAAGCTAGGAAAGCAACGGAAATATCAGGGGTTTCAGAACCCTTTGACAGATCGGTTGCCCTCACAAAAGGCTAGCAAGGCTCAAAGCCGAGACCATAGTCAAAGCGCTATCTCCCAGAACAACTTCGCTAAGGCCAAATAGTGTTACAGCCGTTGCAGTAGTGCATCGGGCGTTCGTCCGACTTCTCGATGGTAAAGGGTATTAGCTTTCTACTGAAACACCGGGGGCAGGTCTTCTCGCCCCATTTGAAGATTGGATCCAAAAGCACAAGACCCAAGGCTTTCAGTAGCACAATGGTGAGAACGCTGTTGGGCTTGTTGTGGCAGCGGTCGGGAGGAGCTAAGGTGTCTTGCTTGCTTTTTTGCGTGTTCATTTTGAGTCTCCATTCTTTAAACATGTCTGAGTTCTCTGCAGCCCTGTCTGCTATCCGGCACTTTCGTGTCCGACGACATCATTGTTTGCTGTTGTGGTCTTGTCTCCATTGTGAAGATCTCCGGTGCCAAGCGTAGATGAGTGACAAGGCAGTTCCTGTTAGTGCTGCCGCACAGCCCAAGGCATCCCAGAAGAGTCCGCAGGTGACTGTGCTAATTCCACACTGGATAAGAAACAGCAAACAAATTAGGTAGACCGCTACAGCAGTCCACCCAAGAGCAATCAGCGCGAACGAATGCAGTACGAATTCTAGGACTCTATCGAAGGTGCTCCCGTAGTGAGGGTCGCTTAAGATCTTTTCTGGATCGGCGTTTGGGCTGAGCAGCAACCAGGCAAGAAAGATTGTGGCGATGGTGCCCAGCAGAGCCGGTATATACCAGTAGCCGACGTGACTTGGCCGGAGGCAGTCAGCCATGCCTACAAATGGGCTGAGGAATTCAACCTGAAAGAGCATAGTGGCTTCTCCTCTCTTTAGCTTCCTGGCATGATCTCGAGCTCAGGGAAACCAGGGAACCGCCTTCGCTCGCGAGCGCTCCAGCCACGCTCTGCCAGCTCTCGAATTGCATACTGTTGTGCCTGGAAGGGAACCTCGAGTAGGTTAACGTAGATAGGCTGACCACGATACTGGCGGATGGCGCTGATGCAACGGCCAAGAAACTCGTTGCAGCGCTCCTCGAGAATTTGTCCTGGGGTAGGGATGTGTTTGTACATGTTGTCCATGTGCCACGTCCTTTCGGCACACTTTTGTCGGCGGGCTATTGTGCCTTGGATTTGGTGGTTGTAAGGTTGTGTTGAGCTTATAGGCTGGCTAGTGTCCTCTCAAACGCTTTGATTGTCCTCCTTTTAAACACGTGTTTATGCTGCTGGCTCGTTGAGAAGCCGGTGCGGGGGTTGAGAGGTTCAGTTTTCCATAAGCAGTGGTACTGAACGAGCGTGACCGGTGGCCAACTGGGTGTCTACGGCTGGTTTGAGCCACGACAAGACTCCTGCGGCGCTTTTGTTGTACGATCGTCAACCTCAAGATCGCGACAGATTGGCATGGAGGGCACTATGATTAAGCGCCGGCTTGGACGGTCCGATTTGCAGGTGGCACCGCTTGCCTTTGGCGGCAATATCTTTGGCTGGACGGCCAGCGAGGAGGTTTCCTTCAAGCTGCTGGATGGCTTTGTTGACGCCGGGCTCAATCTTATAGATACCGCTGACGTTTATTCAGTGTGGGCGCCGGGGCACACTGGCGGCGAGTCCGAGACAATCATCGGACGCTGGCTCAAGCGCAGCGGAAAGCGCGATGCAGTTTTGATCGCCACAAAAGTCGGGATGAATATGTCCGCCGACCTCGGTCCCAAGTCTCTTTCACGGAAGTACATAATCGACTCGGTCGACGGTTCCCTCAAACGCCTGCAAATTGACTGCATCGATCTGTACCAGGCTCATATTGATGATCCGGGCATGGCTCTCGACGAGACGCTCGAGGCGTTCACGCAACTGATAAGGCAGGGCAAGGTGCGCGCGATAGGGGCGTCCAACTACAAGGCCGAACGCCTTTCCGAGGCTCTCCGCGTGAGCGAGCAGCGCGGGCTGGCGCGCTTCGAGAGTCTTCAGCCAGAGTACAATCTCTACGACCGGGTCGATTTTGAACAACAACTCGAGCCCTTGTGCTTGAAGAATGAGCTTGGAGTTATTACTTACTTTTCGCTCGCGCGTGGGTTCTTGAGCGGGAAATATCGTTCGGTTGCCGATCTGGGCAAGAGCCAGCGTGGCGAGGGCATAAAGAAGTATCTGAACGAGCGCGGATTCAGGATTGTCTCCGCGCTGGAGGAAGTGGCCAGAGAGCATGAGGCCACGCCCGCCCAGGTAGCGCTTGCCTGGCTGATTGCGCGCCCCAGCGTAACCGCTCCGATTGCCAGCGCAACAAACATCGAGCAACTGAGCGATCTCGTTGCCGCGGCCAGGCTGCAGCTCGATGCAGAGGCAGTAAGGCTCCTGGACGAAGCAAGTGAGTATGCCGCCGCTGGAGCAACTTCCAGTTAGCGTGGATGCGCAGAACTCGCACGGCGCCGCGTCGCTCCGATTACTGTCAGCTTAGGACTGAGCATGGAGGCCGGGGCAGGCATCGGTGCTGTCGTTGTGCCACATCTTGCTTCTACAGGCGGAGCTGGCTCCACTGGCTCAAGCCCACCTGCCACCAGTTCGGTAAACGCCACAAACTAGCTCATCGGAGTTCTTGCCGGCGCGGCCGCATCGGCTGCTACTGCGGCAGCAGGTCTTCGTAGCAAGCCATGCGGTGCGCCTTCTTTGTCCGCGGATGCCCTTGCAGGGCCCCTGATCCGCAATTGTTCCACCCAGTGGGCGCAATGCGACCATCCCGTGGTACAATTGCTTCATGCTTTATCCCCGTAATATAAACAACCGACTGAGCAAAATCCTCACTATGGCGCCCGTCATGATGCTCGGCGGCGCCAGACAGACCGGCAAGAGCACGCTTGTCAAAGCCCTCGGTCGGGCGGTCACGGGCGTCGATTATCGGACATTTGACGATCCGATGACCCTTGCGTCTGTCAGACATCCCGAAGGGTTCATTGCTGATCTGCCAGAGTATGTGATTTTGGATGAGATACAGCGAGCACCGGAAGTCTTCCTGGCGATAAAACGCTCGGTTGACAACAACCGAAAACCTGGACGCTTTATCCTTACCGGTTCTGCAAACGTCCTTGTGATTCCCAAGCTCAGCGATTCACTGGCAGGCAGAATGATCATAAAAACCCTCTGGCCTCTCTCGCAGGGAGAACTGGCTGGCAAGTTCGAAGACTTCATTGCTGCAGTGTTCTCGAAAGCCAGACTGAGCGGCTTTCAATCGACAGTTGGCTGGCAGAATCTGGTAGGGAGGATAGCTACAGGCGGATTCCCTGAAGTCGCGCAGCAACCCGATGAGCAGCTAAGAGCAGAATGGTTCTCTTCCTACTTGAGGACCATTCTCGAACGGGATGTAAGAGACATTTCGAATATCGATGCATTGAGGTCCTTTCCCAGATTGATATCTCTGCTGGCGCAAAGGGCAAGCACAAGTGTCAACTATGCCGATATCGGCCGCCTTTGTGAGATAGCCAAGACAAGCCTGATGCGCTATGTCTCGTTGTTTGAGACGCTCTTCCTTACATGCTCCGTTCCAGGATGGTTTCGAAATCCGGAGAAGAGGCTGATCAAGTCGCCAAAGTTGCTATTTTGTGACTCTGGCTTGCTGTGCCATCTTCGCGATGCCAGGGCAGATGCACTGCGCTCTCAGCGAGATAAGGCAGGATCGATAGTGGAGAACTTTGTTGGCATGGAGCTCGTCAAACAATTGAGTTGGAGCACCATCACTGCCAATCTTTTTCATTACCGCTCGAGAGACGGGATAGAGGTGGATTTTGTTTTGGAAGACGACTCTGGTGCTGTTGTCGGGATTGAGGTCAAATGTGGTGGGAGCGTAGGAGAAAGCGATCTGAAAGGACTGAGGCATCTGCAGCAAACCGTGGGCAAGAAGTTTTATCGCGGGATCGTGCTATACACGGGAGACAGATCGGCTACGCTAGCTCCGGATCTGGTCGCCATGCCCATCTCGGCTCTATGGGAGCTGCATGCCGAGCCGTCTACATCAATATTTTTGACGAGAACTAGAAAAGGCTAGCAAAGCTGAAAGCCGAGGCCCATGACCGCATTCTAAAACGCGAGTTTGTGACCTTCCGTGTAGACGCCCAGATGATGCAGTTGTTGCTTAAGGTAGCTGACCACAGGCGTCAGCCGATGGGTGTCATGGTGCGGGAATGGGTTGAACACAAGCTAGGCGAAGAAGTGCAGCTCTTGATTGTTTATTTCCCTAGTCCTGTTGTGCTTTTGGCT
Source organism: Candidatus Melainabacteria bacterium (assembly GCA_016209785.1). GTDB lineage: Bacteria > Cyanobacteriota > Vampirovibrionia > Obscuribacterales > Obscuribacteraceae > JACQVM01. The sequence continues at coordinate 4,332 of JACQVM010000365.1, forward strand.
TTTCTGCTAATTCACTGTGTGGAGTTGATGAGGGATATGCCAATAAGTAACAGTAAGAGATAGTCAGAGACAACGTTGAGTTGTGGAGAGAGAAATCAATATATGTGCAACATAAGTTTGCTGTTTGCAGGAAACTTAGAGCCACAATGGGTAATCATTTTGGGCAATGATGGTTTTATAGAGCCCAAGATTATTGGGGGAGAATCAGGTCAGAGTCCGAAACTCACAGTCTTTAAGGTGTAATGTGCAATTACGTACAAATAACCGACGGTGCACAATGTGCTAGCTAGTAATACGTGATTGTCCCATGACAGAATCCAAGAAGAGACATTACTTGACTCGATTGATGCCTAGAATGACTACATGTAAGGAGCTGTATCATGTCATATACTTGCTTTCAGGTAGCAAGGTTAGACTAATAGGTAACACCGGGATTAACAGGGGGTTTTCATGAGCACTAGTACTATGACTCGAGATGCTGTAACCAGCTACACGATGACAGCCATTGAGCATATGAGAAGCCTGGAGACTGTCATTGACCAGGATCTTTTAGCAGCTATACCCAAAAGCAAGCGGGAAATTATTGTAGAAGTTCCTCTACGCAGAGATAATGGGAGATATGTAACATTCCGCGGCTATCGGGTTCAACACAATGATGCTCGTGGACCGTTTAAGGGTGGTCTTAGATTCCACCCCACGGTAGATCTTAAAGAAGCACGTACGCTAGCGCATCTCATGAGCCTTAAGACTGCGGTCATGAACATACCTTTTGGTGGTGGCAAGGGCGGCATTGCTTGTGATCCTAAACAATTAAGTACTCGAGAATTAGAGCAACTCACACGCAATTTTACTAATTTGCTTGGTGACAATATTGGTCCGCTCATTGACATACCAGCTCCTGATGTAAACACCAATGCTCAGGTAATGGCCTGGATTGTTGATGAGTACTCCAAGAAACATTCCCAGGCATGGGGTGTAGTTACTGGTAAACCTTTGGAGCTGGGCGGCTCAGTTGGACGTGATGAGGCAACTGGGCGTGGTGTTATGTTAGCTACTCGTGAGGCTGCTGCCGAACGGGGGCTTAATCTTAAAAACTCTGGTGTGATCTTCCAAGGCTTTGGCAATGTTGCTTCTTTTGGGGCACGTCTTATTGAGCAAGAGCTTGGAGCAAAAATCCTTGGTGTTTCAACCTCGCAAGGTGCAATTTATAACAAGAAGGGCATTGATATTGATAGCGCTGAGGTGTACTACCGGCAAAATAAGAGCTTAAGAGGCTTTTCTGGTGGGGAGTGGATGACAAACGATGAGCTCCTGGTTCGAGACTGCGACATTCTAATCCCGGCTGCTCTAGGTAATGCCATTACTGCACGAAATGCTGGAGCCATAAAGGCAAAAATACTGGTCGAAGGTGCAAATGATTGTACTGAGGCTGAGGCTGACAGGATTTTGCTTGAACGTAAGGTTTTTGTGGTGCCAGATATTTTAGCCAATGCTGGAGGGGTGGTTGTTTCTTACTTTGAGTGGGTGCAAAACTTAAGCAATCACTACTGGGGCATTGATCAGGTTCGCAAAGAGCTAGAAAGAATCATGGTTTCAGCTTATAGTAATGTTTCTGCGCGTGCTCAAGAACTGCAAACTTGCATGCGCATTGCGGCTTATACTGTGGCAATTGAGCGCATTGCTCGAGCTATGATATTAAGGGGTCTGTGAAGAACACAGTAATCCCCATACTGTTTGCCTTGTTGGCACCAATCCTGCCTTTAGTGCTGGTTTTATCGTCGCAAGCATGGTTTGGCAAGATAAGCGATTTGCCTGAATACTACGCTGCTTCCCGGATGATGCTTGAGGGACAAGGTGCGCTTATATACAAACTGGACAACTTGGGTGCAGTGCAACACATGTTGTATCCAAGCATGGCAGAGCGTATAGTTGGGCTTTATATTCCGCCGATTGCCTTGCCCTGGCTTTTACCTTTAGGTTGGCTTGAACCGGCCATAGCTCCCATTGTGTGGATGCTGGTGCAGATTGTGGCAGTTGCTGCTAGCCTTCTTATTCTCAGAAAGATTTTTGCTTTAAGCAGCAAGGCAGTGCTTTGGTTGTGGGCAGTGCTGTCTATTTCTGGACCCTTGTATGAATCGTTGCGTATTGGGCAGTTGGCGCCACTTCTTCTTTTAGGCTTTTCACTAGCCATCATGGCCTTGAAGAATAATCGTCCATTTCTTGGGTCTCTGGCCTTAAGTGCTTTGTTGCTAAAGCCTCAAGAATTGGCACCATTTCTGGTGTATCTTGTTGGGGCAAGACGCTATAAAGTGATTAGCTATCTAATAGTGTTGACAGTTGGGTTGTGCGGAGCCTCCTTACTTCTTATTGGTGTAGATGGCTACAAAAACTACTTGGATTTACTTAGCAGCTCAGTTGCAAACACTCTCTGGATGCAGAGTGAATTATCGGCAACGGTGAGAGGTCAACTGCTTAGATTTTTTCCAGAGCAAAAGGTATTGGTGACCCAGATTAGCTCTGTCATTTTAGTTGGTGTGCTAGCACTTATTTTTTGCCTAGGACGTCGAGAGTCCTGCAAGGTTAGGTGGCTTGAAGTGGGGCTTGCCACTGCCTTTCCACTTGGTTTAATTACCTCGCTTCACTGTCACGACTATGATTTGCTCTTGCTAGCGCCCTCCATTGTTGCTCTGGTGAAAGGTGGGCTGGTTAAGAACCCGCACCCCTGGCTTGCGTGTGTAGGATTGGCTGGTACAACTCTTTTCCTGCTACCGCTTTATGTGGTAATCCATTACCAATACCTTCTACAGGGTGGTTTGATTAACCCCTTATTCTGGCTTCTTGTGTGTGGCACAGTGCTTGTACTTGTATACCTCTGGAGGAATTGACCTTTTTGCCTAGTGGGCATAATCTGCTACAAAGACAAAGTAGGACTATTGGGCGGTGAGGTGACCGTGAGTTCAACACAAACAGCAAGGACGCCGGAGAAGCTTAAGGACAATGCTTTGCAAGACAGCATTGCTATCCTTGACTTTGGTTCTCAGTATTCGCAGCTTATAGCTAGACGCGTACGTGAACTTAATACATATTCAGAACTTTTGCCCTTTCATACAAGCGCTACGGAGGTAAGCCGCCTCAAGCCTAAAGGGGTCATTTTGTCTGGCGGCCCTAATAGTGTGTATGACGTGGGTGCCCCTGAGTGTGATTTAGCTATTTGGAAGCTAGGTATTCCAATTTTAGGTGTCTGTTATGGTATGCAACTGATGGCTCATCAACTTGGTGGTATGGTCGAGTCTGCTGCCATTCGCGAATATGGCCGAGCTCAACTTACTGTGGTTCATCATGGGCAGCTTTTCAATGGTCTTGAGCCAACAATTGAGAGCTGGATGAGCCATGGGGATAGTGTAACCGAGTTGCCACCAGGATTTTCTATCATTGGTAGGACAATGGCAACCCCTGTTGCTGCTATTGCTGATGAAGAGCGTGGATTCTATGGGGTTCAGTTTCATCCAGAGGTTGTTCACACTGTAGGTGGGCTGGATATTATCCGCAACTTTGTGCTCAACATTTGTAAGTGTAGCCAAAGCTGGACAATGGACAAGTTTATTGAAGAAGCCATATCAAACGTGCAAGCACGGGTGGGCACGAGAAGGGTTTTACTGGCATTGTCTGGTGGCGTAGACAGCTCTACTCTAGCTTTTCTTCTGCATAAGGCAGTAGGAGATCAGCTTACGTGCATGTTTATTGACCAGGGTTTTATGCGCAAAAATGAGCCGGAATGGTTGGTGGAAACCTTTGAGCGTGATTTTCGTATACATGTACATTTTGTAAAGGCTAGAGACCGCTTTCTAGAGAAGTTAAAGGGTGTAACTGATCCAGAGGAGAAGCGGAAAAAGATAGGTGCTGAGTTTATACGAGTGTTTGAGGAAGAATCACGTAGATTAGGTCCTTTTGATTTTCTAGCACAAGGCACCTTATACCCTGATGTAATTGAGTCGGCTGGCACAAATATTGATCCTAAAACCGGCGAACGTGTAGCAGTTAAGATTAAGTCGCATCATAATGTAGGGGGGCTCCCAGAGGATTTACAATTTAAACTTGTAGAGCCGTTTGACAAGCTGTTTAAGGACGAGGTGCGCAAAGTAGCTGCCGGACTGGGTGTGCCTGAAGGCATACGAGTACGTCACCCTTTTCCAGGGCCAGGGCTTGCAATTCGTGTTTTAGGGGAGGTAACCAAGGAACGTCTTAAAACACTTAGAGAAGCAGACTGGATTATTCGGGAGGAAATAAAAGCTCATAAGCTTTACCGGCAGGTATGGCAAATTTTTGGCGTGCTTTTGCCTACCAAATCTGTTGGTGTAATGGGAGATCAACGTACTTATCAAAATCAAGTAGTTATCCGGGCAGTCACCAGCGAAGATGGCATGACTGCTGACTGGGCGAGATTGCCATATGATCTCTTAGATACTATCTCTAGAAGAATTGTCAATGAGGTACCAGGAGTAAATCGTGTGGTATATGACATTACCTCCAAGCCGCCAGCTACTATTGAATGGGAATGAGTGCTGTTAAGTTGTTTTTGCCAGCATTAGGGGGATGGTTTTTCCTTTATCTTTTGGCTCTTTTTCTTTTTGTCAGGCCGCTGCTTTTGTTGGGTGATGGTGGTAGCTGTCGGCACTTTCTTAATGGTGTTTACTTTTTTGAGCATTGGCATATCCCTACCACAAACTACATGTCTAGTCTTTCCCCAAATGCTCCAGCGGTAACCCGCTGTCTGATTGGAGATCTTGTGTCTGGTGGGGCATATCTGCTCTGGCACTTAAATGGTGTAGTACTGCTGGCTGCTCTTGCTCTTGCTTTAGCGCTTACTTGGAGCTATCAGTTTGCTCGTGCTCGTGGATTGGGTGTTTTATCAGGACTCCTACTTTTAGTTGTAGCTACCATGGCTTCATCCATGCATTGGTCTGCTC
>JACQVM010000366.1 GCA_016209785.1 Candidatus Melainabacteria bacterium
ACAAGCTGGTGGACAAGACCCTAGTAAACTAGAAGAAGCAATCACAACAGTTAAGAATATGGTCAAACAGGGAGTCAACACCAGAGCATAGTCAATTTGCCTACGGGGGCTTTGCTGTGAAACAACAAGCAATCATTTACACAGATGGGGGTTCTCGCGGCAATCCTGGACCAGCCGGTATTGGTGCACTTCTTCTTCAGCAAGGACAAGTAGTTTCTACGCTAAGCAAATACCTTGGTATAGCTACCAACAACATAGCTGAATATACAGCCCTGATTGTGGCTTTAGAAAAGGGCTTAGAGCTAGGTTTTACGGATGTTGAAGTAAGGACAGACTCAGAGCTCGTCGTTCGACAGATGACCGGACACTATCGAGTCAAACATTCTGGGCTAATACCTTTATTTAATAAAGCCCGCAAGTTAGCAGCGCAGTTTGCATCTTTTAAGATTGTTCATGTAAGGAGAGAGGAAAATAAGCAAGCCGATCGTCTAGCCAACCAGGCCATGGATACCAAAGCAGATCAACTCATTGCCGATGGCTGCCACAGTGATTCCTTTTATTAGTAGAAGGTACCCAGAAGCTTAAAGTGTGACACCAGGAGGTCATTATTGTGAAACCAGTCAAGATTTTCTCGTTACCAACCTTGATATGTTGCTTTGTAAGCTGGTTATGGCTTTCCGTTCAATCAGGATACGCTGCTCCACCTGTCAGAATTGCTGTGATACCAGCAGGTGGCAGTGGGATGGAGCAGTCGGCTGTCGACAAGATTACTTATGGACTGGCTGGACTGGATGATGTTACTTTGTCAACGGTAAATCCAGATTGGTATGTGCTCTGCAACATTGTGGAGCAAAGTGACACGGTCAGCAGCACTGTCAAAATTAATGGCACGGTCACAATAAAAACAGTTGACGGTCATGTCATTAATACGGTGGCCGTACAAACCAACAAATCAGATTTTACCCTCACGCCTGGAGCACCTCTTAATAAGGCTCTGGTGGACTCAGCAGTCCGCGAGGTCATTGCTGGAATGGCTGAGAGAGCCATAGGACCAATTCAGCAGGCAGTCAAAATTGAGATTGCTACGCGCGATAGAATCATTTCTGCCCAAAGTCTAGCCGATAAAGACAAATACGATGAGGCCATTGCCATACTTTTGCCTATCAGTCCTGACACCCCACACTTTAGGGCTGTGCGTGCGCTCATAGCTGAGTTTCAGATGGAAAAGAAGGCGTTCGAGCTACTGCAGCAAGCACAAGCAGCCTCAGCTAGCGGGCGATATACTCAGGCTATCCAGATACTAAAAGAGGTGGATCCAAAGTCAAAACGTCATAAGCTAGCGCAAGAGCGCATTGCATATTGTCGAGCTCAATTAGCCCGCTTAGCTAGATTAGCCAAAAATAAGCAGCCAGCATCTTCAGGGCGTAGCGCTACCGGCAGCACAACGTCAGCACAATTAAAGGCCATTGAGGCCCAGGAAAAAGCACTCAACGCACAGTTTGAAGCTCTCAAAGTACAAAAGTCTGTTCTATCTGGCAAACCAGCCAAGTAGCAAAAAATCCAGTAAAATTTAAGGCCTTACCAGTATTACTCAAGCTGAGGGGAAAGACAATGAAACTGCGCATACCATTTGCCTTGCTGTTGGCACTGCTCATGGTGGCACCAATTGTTTGTCAGCAGGAAGCAATGGCTGACGCCAAAAGGCGTGTTGCGATCATGCCTTTTGAGTATGGTGCGGTATCAAGCGAGGTTGGAACGTTGGACGTTGGCAAAGGCATTGTTAGCCTAATAGTGACAAGACTAGTCAACGACGGAACATATTCTGTCGTCGAGCGTCAGATGCTAGACACTATTTTAAAAGAGCAAAACTTCTCTGTGAGCGACAGAGCAGATCACAATACAGCCTGCAAAATTGGAAAGTTGCTAAGCGTGGATGCCATTGTGGTTGGCACCATAACACAATTTGGTTTTGAAAACAAAAATGTAAATGTAGGAGCAGCAGCGAGCGCAGCTGCATCTTACATTCCATACGTTGGTGGTTTTGGCTTTGGCGGGCTGGGAGTAAAGAAAGGCAAGTGCAAGGTTGCCATTGACGCCAGAGTAGTGGATATCAACACAGGCGAAATCCTGGCTGCTGTCAATGGCTCTGGTGAGTCTAAGCGCAGTGGCGTATCTTTGTTTGGCGGCGGAGGAGGTGGTGGTTCTGGTGGTTGGGGGTCTGGTTCAGGCAGTTTTGATATGGGTTCTTCAGGCTTTGCTTCTACCATTGCTGGTGAAGCTACCTTAGCAGCCGTTGATCAAGTATGTTTGCAGATAGAGGGGTTGGCCAGCAAAGTCCCAGACAACCAGTCATTTGCTGCTGCTAATGTACAAGGAAAGGTTGCTGATGTGACTGGCAGCACAGTAATTGTCAACGTAGGTAAGTCCAACGGTTTAAATATTGGTGACAGCCTGCAAGTTGAGCGTGCCTACAAGACTGTCAAAGACCCTTCTACAGGCAAGGTGCTTAAAGAACTCTGCGCTACGATTGGCGTCATAACTTTATCCCAGGTGGACCCCGACTCAGCTACAGGCACTATTGTCAGGGGCAACGGGCTGCACGTAGGCGACAATGTTCGCAAAGTTACAACTGATGTTTCTGCCGTCGTTTTAACTCCTCTTCCAAGCAGCCAATAAAAGCTACCCAAAGTAGTCTGCAGTACTAAGGACTCACAGGCAATGAACAAGGATTACAGTTCAATGGGAAAAACTAATGTTGGCAAACACCAATGCATAGGCAGATGGATGCAAATGGCAAGACGATCAGTAGCATTGGTGCTGTTAGCTTTGGTTATGTTCATTGGTATGCTCGGGACTGCCTCAGCAGACAGACCCATCGATTGGGAAAACAAACTTGAGAAAGGATACTACGAGCTATCTATAGGCAATGTTGACAAAGCAAGAGAAATTTTTGAAAGCAAAGTTAAGAAGTACCCAAACTCTGGTGCTTGTCATACAGCCTTGGGCACTGCACTTAAAAAGAAAGGAAAACTAACGGAAGCAAAAGCTGAGTTTCGTCGGGCAACGGAGGTCGAGCCAACCTATGCAGATAGCTTTTATGAACTTGGTGCCATGATGGAAAGCGATAAGGAGTACCTACAGGCTTCACAAGTCTTCGAAAAATACCTCTTACTTAAGCCTGACTCAAACCGCAAGGCGACCGTAGCCGACAGGATAAGATTCTGTAAGGAACATCTGTAAACAACATGCAACATTGTTGCCAGCTATTGAGGATACAAC
>JACQVM010000367.1 GCA_016209785.1 Candidatus Melainabacteria bacterium
CTTGTGGTGCTAAGGCAAGCCTTCGAGCCCTGTCCCTTAAGATTTTGCTCTTTTCGTTTGCTGTGTTTAAATCAGTCACGACCTTGAAATTCTCCTTAAGAGATTAAGCTCAATCTTGTGTAGTTAGCGAGGTAATTATTTCTGATAACCGTTGGGCCGTTAGTCCTTCTGCCTCCAGAAGAACCTCTTCTGGATTGTACTTTCTAAGACTAGACTGTGCGTTGTCAAAGTGCTTCTTGGCTTGGCTTGTCTTGTCCTTCCGATATGCTTGATTGCCCAAGGCAAAGTGAGCTAGGACAAAGTCATGATCTAGATAAAGACATTTTTTTAGGTGTAGGAGAGCTTCAGACATTTTCCCTTGCTCTTGCAAAATGATTGCTTGAAGGTAGTGACACACAGGGTTTAGTGTATCGCTTGCTGTAGCTTTTGTTGCCCAGGCAAGTGCTTGGTCTAACTTTCCTTCGTTAGCATAAACACGTGCTAACAGCGCAAGCACTTTACTGTTGTCGGGGCCCGTTTGAGCTGCCATGTGCAGTAGTTCTGCAGCGTCTTTATAATTGTTGGCCTCGTACAACTTAAGAGCTCTCTGGTAAGTGGTTTCATGCATGCTTGGGCTAGACGGGGTGTCATGGCTTGGTAAGAGCTCAGGCGAAGGTATAGCAGGTGGTTGTACTGCCACAGCAGTAGATGTTAACTCATGTAAGGACACTACTTGCTCTGACAGATGAGGACTGTCTGAGGCAGTAGGAGTCCAAGCAATAGGTGGACCTATTGGTGTGCTTTCTTTTCTATATACAATTGTCTGGGCCACTTTAGCCATGACAAAATCTGGTACAAGATCACTTACCTGATCGTTTGGACTGACCAAGAGCCAACCTTTGTCAACTAAACAGTAGGAAAAATTCTGAATAATCTGTCTTGCCTTCTCTGGAACTAGGTACATTAGGACATTGCGGCAAAATATGATGTCCAAGGCGTTGGTATTGTTCAAGACAGAAGGGTAAAGGTCTTCTACTAAGTTAAGGTAGGAAAAACTGACCATGTCTCTAATTTGAGCACTAAGCTGAAAACATCCTGGCGTGGTTTCCTTGAAAAATTTTTTTTTGATGGACTGTGGGGTTGCTCGCAAGGACCAGGGTCTAAAGTAGCCCTTTGATGCTTTAAGTAGGCAACGAGCATTAATATCGGTAGCTAGGATGGTGATTTGCCAGTCTTTAAGAGTTGGGATAAGCTTGTACACACTCATAGCAATTGAATAAGCTTCCTCACCTGTTGAGCACCCAGCACTCCAAATCCGTAGTCGCTGGTCTTGTCCTTTACGTATGCTAATGAGCTCAGGCAAGATTTTTTCTTCTAAAACGTCAAAGCTTGCCTTGTCCCTGAAAAAGTATGTTTCACCAACAGTCAGGTGACTGGCTAGGATCTCAATGTGTCTTTTAGTTATACAGGCGGAGGTAAGCCACCTTATGAAAGATTGGGCATCGGCATAACCAAAGTCTTTTGCAGCAGTTGCAATCATCCTTTCCAAGTCACCATAACGCTGCCTCGGAAAGTAAAGCCCTGTATGGCGGACCAACAGCTCACTAAGGTGTTCAAGAAGCGTGTTTGAGATCTTGCTTCCCATGTCATATCTCACAATGCTTTCATTGCTAGGTCTAAGCTCTTTGCTTCTGCAAACGAAAAGAACTCATCGAGATTGTGAATAAGAATCATTCCGTCTGGGAGTCTTAAAACACCCTCGACATAGTCAATTCCAGAGGCAATATCCGTGGCTTTTGTAACGTCACTCTCTTGATGCGCAACAATGCCAATTACATCGTCAACAAGAAATGCCATCTTTCGTTTGGTGGTTGCCGCAATAATCAAATAGTCAACAAGATTTATGTCTTTGTCTGGTAAACGAAAGCGCTTACGGATGTTTAGGACTGGAATAACTTGTCCTTGCACATTGATAATGCCCATAACTACCGATGGTGCTTTAGGCAGAGGGGTTATCTCCACAGCTTGGACAACTCGTTGGACCACAGCAAGCTGTATGGCAAAACGTTGTTGGTCCAGACTAAAAGCAACAAGATGGTGGGCTCTAGTGGTCATTAGTTACATTCCACAAAGCATATAGCTTGTAAAGTTTTGCCAGAAGTGTAGGCTCAACATAACAAGCGCTGCTTGCCAACTGACTTTTTGCCACCATATGTAGAGCTGCCTTTTCTCCTTCGCTTAAGACTGGTTCTGGGGAGGACAAGGTCTCTACTCTTTTAGAGGTTAAAGGTCCTAATTTGTTAGTGACGACATCTATGATTCGGCGTGCAATCAACGGATCCAGCCACACGGTGCCGCAACGGACAGCTCTAATGGCCATTTCCAAGGTGGAGGTAAATGTATCTGTAAGCGGTTGCTTCAGAACATATCCATCTGCGCCAGCAGCAAAGGAAGCAAATATTTCCTCATTATTGTCATGTGCTGTGAGCATAATCATGCAGGTATTAGGAAGCCTTTGTTTAGCCTGCCGGGTAACCTGAATTCCATCGAGGGTTGGCAAACCAATGTCCACCAGGACAATTGCTGGTTTAAGTGTAAGAACAGTATTGAGTCCGTCCAGCCCGTCAGCAGCTTGGCCTACTAATTCAAAGTCTTTGACTTCTTCCAAAAACATGGCTAGAGCCTGTCTCTGGACTTTGCTGTCTTCTATAATGACTATACTGACCACTTTGTGTTTAAGGCTGCTTGTTGGTCATGACCCTAAGTAAGTTTAGCAAAGGCAGTTACCTGTGCATAAGAAGGCCTTTATGCATGACAGTGGAGGTTATGATAGTAACGCTTGGTTACGCTTAGGTGCCCAGATGGTTGGACGTCTTAAAGCAGGTGCCATAACAGGCAAAAGCAAGTCATGGGTTAAGGTCAAAGGAGGGCCTGTGCTTGCCTGTATAGATATGGGCACCAACTCTTTTCACATGATTGTTTGTCAAGCCAATCTTCAACGTGATCACTTTGACATCATAAGCAGGGTTAAGGAGTCAGTCCCTTTCTTCAGGCGCTCTCTTACAGCACATTTCATAGATGATTTAGCCCAGAGGGCTGCTGTACGCATTTTACGGGACATGGCCAACAAGGCAGTGCAAAAGGGGGCTACAACAATCTTAGCCGTTGCTACTTCTGCAGTGCGTGAAGCAAGAAACGGGGGCAGTGTCTTGCAGAAAATCCGCAAGGAGCTTGCCATTGATGCCAGGATGATTTCAGGCAAAGAAGAAGCCCGGCTAATTTATTTAGGTGTGTTGTGGAGTATGCCAGAGTTGGCTGGGCCATTTTGTATTGTAGACATAGGTGGCGGCAGCACAGAAATTATTGTGGGGGACCGTGACCATACACGTTTTTCCGAATCATATAAATTAGGGGCCTCCAGGCTTACCCAGCGCTTTTTCCGCAAAGGACTGCCAACAGTAGCTGTCATGGCTGAGCTTCATCATGAGGTAAGTGGGGTGCTCAGGCCTGCCTCTGCCAAAATTGCAGAGTGTGGTGGATTTCAAGAGCTAATTGGTACGTCTGGAACCATACAAGCCCTGGCTAAGCTTGACCGGTTAAGAAGCGACAATCCCCACCTTGAAGCACATGGTTGGAAGCTCTCGTTGGAGAGTCTCCAGGATCTTGTTACTTACCTTGAAAGCTCAGCTTTAAAAGGTGAGATGCATGACGGTATAAGCCATGATCGTAGCCAGACCATCCTGGCTGGTTCTGTAGTGTTGCTAGAGACAATGCGCTCACTAGGGGTCAACGAAATAACAGTTTGCAAGGCAGCTTTGCGTGAAGGCGTGGTTGTAGATAGATTTTTGCAAACAGGCTGGTTGACTGCTGGGCTAGAGCAACATCGTGATCCTAGATCTGACAGTGTGCATGCTCTCTTGGAGAAATACAGTGCAAGCATTGAGCATGCTGAGCAGGTAGCAAAATTGTCTCAGGAGATTTTCTTGCAAACTTATGGAGTTTTACACAAGTATCCTGAAGAAGCTGGCCACCTTTTGTGGTCGGCAGCTATGCTTCATGACGTAGGTACTTTTGTGGGTCGTAATGGACATCATAAGCATTCTTACTACCTCATCAAAAATTGTGGACTTCTTGGTCACTCAGAGGAGGAAGTAGAGCTTATTGCCTGTATTGCCCGTTATCACAGAGGAAGTCAACCAAAGTCATCACATGATGAATTTAGAGTATTGTCTTCCGAAGAACGTAAGCTAGTGACTGACATGGCAGCTATTTTACGTATTGCCGAGGCTTTAGACCGTAGCCACAGGCAAGTTGTCCGTGAGGTTAAGATGAGCCCTCCGGGTGGCATACGGTCCGAACGAAAGGAAGTAGCTGTTAATCTAATACTGAAGGATAAGGAAACCTGCAACCCAGAAATGTGGGCATTTGATGAAAAGAAGGCATTTTTTGAAGAGTGCTTTCAGGTAAAACTTGTCCTTAATGTTCAAGGACCCGGCTTATCTGTGTCTTCTCCGAGCCTGTCGGAAGCCTCTTATTAGCGGACCCTAGCGTTAGCTTACTGCCATCAAGCAACTTAAGAGCCAAACATACTCTCTTGTGGTTAGGCACGGGAGTATTTATTGGCAGTAACTGCAATACCTGCCAGCCATACTAAAGAGCATGGCTCTAGAATTACATTGGCCCACAACATTGCCGGCAATGAGTTAGTAAGACAGGCCACAGAAAAGGCTATGCCACTAATGCCAGTTGCTATACCAGCTATCCAAATCCAAAGCACGTAACTGCGGTGAGTCAGCCAAGCTAAAATGACCGCTGAGATGGACAAGAGTCCAGTAGCTAGATAACCATTGAGTAGGGCACAGCTTCGATGAACAACCAGGAACAATTGATGAGACAAAGAACTAGCGGCCCCACGTACCAGCTCTGGTAGTGATAAGCACGCCAGTTCCGGCAATACAGCCATTTCAATGGTGGCCACAGCAAAATCGACAGCAACCCCTGCGGTTGCCAGCAGAAGTGTTAGCTTAAGCAAAGATTGCAGGGACTTACTTTGTCTTTCATGTGCCCAGACAAATGTGGCATAAAAGTAAAGCAGTGCTAGGCTGCCAACCTGCTCAACTAACCATCCGCTTGTCCACAACAATGTCTTGTTGGACAGAAAGGCTATCCTGTCCAGCATATCAGGATTGGTTTCCAGTCCTTGGCGGAGAATTGTGTTTACAACAGCAGCCGTTGCAAGCTGAGTTGCCACGGCTCCCCAAGCAGCCATGCTAAGTTGAGACCATACTCTAGTGCAATTGTCGTCTTGTGAAGAGGAAGCACTAGCAAAATGCTCAAACACGTGTCCTCCTTTGATAGTCCTTATTAAAGGCACGATAATAGCTCAGTGGACTAACATTTGTCTTACAGGATTGAAGTTGTGGACTCTAAGGCTCTAATTGGTAGTGTGCTGGCCGACCGCTACGAGATTCTTTGCCTAGTTGGAGAGGGTGGCATGAGTGTGGTCTACAAGGGTCGGCATCAACTCATGGATCGGCTTGTGGCAGTAAAGATGCTCAAGGCTCACTTGGTATCAAATCCTAGTATTTTGAAGCGCTTCCAGCAAGAAGCTAAGGCCATTAGCTATTTAACTCATCCCAACATTGTGTCGGTTTTTGACTTTGGCATCTTACCGCAACCGTACCTTGTTATGGATTATTTGCAAGGTATCTCCTTAGATGACCTGATTGAGGAAAGTAAGGGTTTAAAAGTTGAGCGGGCAATTCATATATTTGGCCAAATTTGCAATGCTCTGACACATGCCCATCAAAAGGGGCTCATTCATAGAGACTTAAAGCCAGGCAACATTATGCTGGTACGGTCAGAGGATGAAGATGATTTCGTTAAGATTGTAGATTTTGGTATTGCTAAACTTATGCCCTGGGCTCAGCAAGATTTCCAAAAGCTAACTCAAACTGGAGAGGCCTTTGGGAGCCCGGTGTATATGAGCCCAGAGCAATGCCTGGCAGAAGAGCTAGACAATCGTTCTGACATTTATTCCCTTGGCTGTGTTATGTATGAAACTCTCACTGGTAGACCACCACTGGTTGGCAGCCAAGTGCTAGAGACAATGTATAAGCATCTCAACGCTACTCCGGTTGCTCTAGGAGCAATTCGACCTGACTTGTGTTTTGCTGAGTCTTTGGAGAAAATTGTGCTGAAGTGCTTAAGGAAAAAACCTGAAGAACGCTATCAGTCTATGAAAGAACTTAAGGAAGATTTGCTCCAAGTGACCTTGAGAAAATCATCCGGGGTGCCAATCATGGAAAAGCAAAATGCAGTGGTTGACAAACTTGAGCGAAATGTACCACGAATCTCTGCCATGGTGTATGTGGTGCTGCTTGCCTTGATTGGGGTGGCATCAGCGTTTATGCTCTTCCCACCAACCTGGCAAGGTACAACATCAGATACTTTGGATAAGGAGGCATTGTGGGCAAGGTATGACCAGGAAGGAGTGCACCAACAACATCAAGGTCATCAAGTTGAGGCAGAAGAATTTTTAAAAAAGGCGCTTGACGTAGCAGAGAATCTGTTGGATCAACATCAGCGATTTACCTTGAGTGGCAAGAGGCTGATTAATCTTTATCGTGCCCAAGGTAGA
>JACQVM010000374.1 GCA_016209785.1 Candidatus Melainabacteria bacterium
AACTAGAACAGTCCAGATCAAGAAGGCTTTTTCCAGCATAGTACTGCATGAAAGGCTCAAAAACTTTGGTTAAGGATTGCAAGGAGGTTTCCTGTCCGACAATCCCTAGTTGCCTCAGTTGCAAGACCACCAAAGCTAGCTCTTGGTTTACAACAGATCTTGCCAAACCTACAAGACTGGCACGCTGGGCAGAAGAAATTTCCCCAACCATACCAAAATCGTAAATGATTAAATGGCCATTCTTATCGACTGCTAGGTTACCGGCATGAGGATCAGCATGAAAAAATCCATGAAAAAAAATTTGTTTAAGGTAGCACCTAACAAGCAGGTTCGCAACTGATCGCAAGTCAACCCCTTGAGCCTTTAACTGGGTAACTTGATCAATCTTAATCCCTGGTAAGTATTCAAGTGTCAAGACTTTCCGGCCGGTGTACCTCCAGTGTACTCGAGGCACCTTTACATGGACATCTTGGCGCAAAATAGAGCGCAGTCTGTCAGCGTTCCGTCCTTCCTGAATGTAGTCAATCTCACCAAAGAGCGTTCGCCCAAGCTCATCAGCCAGCTCAATCCATGTACCTTTTGAGCAATTGTGTCTTATCAACTGACACATACGTGCCCACAAGCGTAAGTAGCCAAGATCTCGATAAAAGATCTGCACTAAACCTGGTCGCTGCACCTTAACAACAGCCCGTCTACCGTTATGCAAACGTACACGATGAACCTGTCCAATGCTTGCTGCGGCAAGAGGTATCGGCTCAAAATTAGCAAAAAGCACCTCGGGGGCTTGTCCTAATTGTTCTAAAATTACTTGTCTTACAAGCTCGCTACAAAATGGTGGCACTTGATCTTGAAGTGTGGCAAGTTCATCTGCCAACTCAGCAGGCAACAAATCACGACGCACAGCAAGAAATTGTCCAACCTTAATGAACGTTGGACCTAAGCTTACAAACACCCCCTTGAGTTGCTCAGCCTGCCTCCGACGTCTTTCTCGTAAGTTAATGTTCTGGGCTGGCAAGAGAGACTGCCACACGACCAGCAAAACCAGGCTAACAAACACATAAAGTAATTCCCAGAATCGTCCGTCCAAGAGCAAGTGAGGAAATCTTACTGCGTTGTCAGCGCAATGAGGACAATATCCTGGCTGGACAAATACTGGAGTCATCGAATTTGTCTGGAGTACACAAGGCTTGCAAGACAAACTTACCGCCATATTGCTTGTATGCCTCCGGCGGTCCAAGTAGCATCACACCAAATCCCCAGCAATTCGGTACTCTAGACCATTGCCTTCATGGACTTTAATTCAGCTATTTCTGCCCGCAGCGTAGCTATTTCTGCTCGCAGTTCATTGATTTCCGTTGAGTCGCCAAGAGCCCCAAGAGAAAAATCAGCTACCTGCCTACGAATTCGCTCTCTAACTTGACTTTCCAAAACCTCGGAACGTTGCCAAACTTGTTGAGAAAGCTCTTTGGTTAGCTCGTGGACCTTGTCGCGTGACTCCTGAAATCGCTCGTTGCCACAGGATTTATATTCACTAGCCCTGGCCGTTAACGCATCAAGACAGTCTTCTACACGTTCACGACCAACTTCAAGAGCTGCCTTAGCTAAGAAAAAAATTTTGATAATGGGCCGAAACACGTCTCTCCTCCGCTAGGGTTTTTTCCAGACCTTACTTAACTTAACGCGTCAGACTATCTGCATTTGTGC
Source organism: Candidatus Melainabacteria bacterium (assembly GCA_016209785.1). Taxonomy (GTDB): domain Bacteria; phylum Cyanobacteriota; class Vampirovibrionia; order Obscuribacterales; family Obscuribacteraceae; genus JACQVM01. The sequence continues at coordinate 1,705 of JACQVM010000374.1, forward strand.
GTGGCAAGCAATTCTTACTTTGTCTTAGTCCTGGAAAGGCAAAGACAAAAACCAGAGGAAATTATACACTAGGAGCCATGCGCATATACGAACGATATTGCAATTCCTAAACGTTCCGGTACAAAAGGGGCTATCAAGGTGAAATCACAACAGTCTTCCATAGAACCACCCACCAATACTTCTTCAAGGACACAAGAAACCTCCGGAGAAAACCTTGCGGATACCGAATACACCCAGCCCGGAAAAACGACAGTAACTCTTATATACGTACCACTTCATTTAGGCGGAAGCCACCGTGGCGTGAGCATGGGCCCAGCTGCGATGCGTGTGGCTGAAGTAGCCGAACGCATCGAAGCACAAGGCTGTACGGTTGTCCGTGAAATTGAGATAAATGTGCCTGCTTCAGTGTGTTGGTGGGATAAGCAATCAGCTACCCGTTGTGTGCCTGAGATTACCCAGGTTAGCCAAGAAGTAGCTCAGGCAGTGGAAGGAGCACTGGCTAGTGGAACCATCCCCATTACCATTGGCGGCGACCATAGCTTGGCTATTGGCAGTATTGCCGGCACCGCAAACTACTATCGTCAGCTAAAGCAAACTTTTGGTCTTATCTGGTTTGATGCCCATGGCGACATCAATACCCCCGATACCACACAAAGTGGCAATGTCCACGGTATGCCATTTGCTGTAGCCCTAGGAAAAGGAGACCAACGCTTAACCCAATTGTGTGGTTTTTCACCAAAGGTTCCAGGTGGCAAGTCGGTGTTGATTGGTGCTCGAGATCTTGATCCTCCAGAGCGAGACATCATCAATGAAAGTGGCGTCACCGTATTTACCATCAGGGATATTGACCATTTGGGACTGGGCCGTGTGACAGACTTAGCACTTGGGGCAGTTGGCTCCGAAATAGCTGGAATCCACTTATCCTTTGATCTTGATGTTATTGACCCTGACATAGCCCCTGGCGTTAGTACCCCGGCCAGAGGCGGGTTGAATTATCGAGAAAGCCACCTTGCACTGTCTCTTCTGGCTGAATCCCGCCTAGTACGCTCCATTGACTTAGTTGAGTTAAATCCAGCCTTTGACATACAAAACCGTACAGCCGACCTTGCTGTAGAACTCCTGTTGTCCATTTTAGGTAAGACAATTCTGTAAAGGTCAACCTAGACATAATTTATGACGGGTACTATACTTACGTATGGGCCACTTTAGATTTGCCTGCTGATATAAGGATAAGCACTACCAATGGTTGAGTCATTGCCTCCAAGACAAAAGGAAGTATTAAGGCTCATTGTTAGCTTAAGTAAAGAACAAGGTTATCCGCCGACCTTAGCAGAGCTTGCAGAGGCTCTTGGATTAAGAAACCGCATGACCGTACATCAACACGTGGTTGCAC
>JACQVM010000369.1 GCA_016209785.1 Candidatus Melainabacteria bacterium
GGTCTGGAGACAGTGTCCTATGAGACATATGGGGAGGATGCTCTTGCAGAAGTTGACCTTGAGGGTGGTCGCGATGCCCGTGTAATTCAGGCGGAATCAGAAATCTACAGACGCATACCACTAATCTACAAAGATTTTGTTTTCCATTGGCGTGATGTGGAGCTCTCTCGTGCGCTAAATGCTCCTCTAGATGTCAGTCGTGCAGTAAGGGCTGCCCATTTTCTATCCCATCGTGAGGAAGATTTGATTTATAACGGAAACACAGCTCTGGGCATTGAGGGACTACTAAATGCCGAAAGGCGACTGAAAGTTAAAAGGCTGAACTGGAAGCAGTTTGGCAACGCTTATACTAACATTCGCGAAGCCACATTATCCTTGCTCAAGGCTCGCCACCATCGCCCTTATGCTGCAGTACTGTCGCCGCAGCTTTATGCGGAGTTGTTAAAGGCTGAGAAGGACATCCCAATAATAGAAATTGATTCAATCTCCAAACTTTGCGAAGATGGAGTCTATCAATCCCAGGCATTGGCGCCAGATCAAGGGGTTGTAATTTCTTCAGGGCCAGAGAATTTTGATGTAGCCATTGCCGAGGACGTAAGCGTAGCCTACCTGGGTGCAACCAACATGAATTATTCCTTCCGTATTTACGAGAGCTTGGTGCTGCGCATCAAGCGTCCTACTGCCATTTGCACTCTTGAGACTGCTGATCTTTAAGGAGGATGCATGGAAGGGTTTAATGCTGCATCAATGGCAGGTCCGGGTCAGGACAAAATCTTGGCACACAACATTCGTGAGCATGTGGAGGTTGTTCTTGAGCTGTTGTCAGGTAGCAGTGGTGTAACTGAACCAGCGAAAGCACGACTTCTGGCTCATATTGCAGAAGAAGAAAGAAGCAATACTGAATGGCTCAACCGGCTGATGCAAGAGATGCCTGGTCCGCCACCGCGCGAGCTGCGCCTTATGAGAGATCACAGCGAGATGCTCTTAGATATTCTAGAAGGGGCAATTCCGCAAGCACTTGGGCTGCGTCTGTTGCATCATATGGCAGAGGAGCACACTGAGCTCCTTACCCTGGGTCGTGAAGATACAACTGCTGGCCGCCAGGCTGCCGAGCCTATTGAGAGCCCTACCTTTCAATTAAGCCTTGGCAGCCTGCGTGGAATGTGAGGCAATCATGTTATCCGACACATTGCAAGTTATAACGTTCCCAAGAATTTTTAGTTTTACATAAAACCATGTTGCCAAGCAAGATTTCTAGTGGTCAAGCTGCAAAACTGTTGACTGTCAGCACAAATTTGTTTTCAATCGACGTTTTAGTCTTTTGTTGCCGTGGAACTAAGCTCAGGAAACCTTAAGGAGGATGATTATCGTGAACAAAATAGGTTTGGCTCAAGCTCTTTGCCTTTTGGCAGCTCTTGGCTCCATATCCCCAGTGCTAGCCAAAGATGAGCCGTTGGACATGGCAGTTGATGGATCACTTATGGTGACCCGCATGGGTGGGGTAGGAACAGGCTTAGTTTTAGGCCCACCTGTAGCATCTGTAAAGTGTTCTGTAAAGTGCTACAAGGACTGGACACCAGCGCTGGCCGACAAGGTAGGTGGGAAGCTTGGTGGCAAGGATTCTGGACCTGTTGTTGGTTTGGTTAGCCTGGTTACCCTTCCAGCAAGCTTGGCGTGTGGAACTGGTCAGGGCATTTATTACGGTACCAAAAATGCCTTTACTCATGGCTTTAATGAGCCATTTAGCCCTGCTTCTTTCTCCTTGAGTAAACTCGAAGAGTAGTTTGCCAGGGTAATGTCTCTTGGTTAGCTTTTTAACTTGGAAACGATTTTAGCCCTGGCAGTGTAGGCTGCTGTATTGCCTGGATTAAGACGAATGACTTCATCGTAGTCCTTAACTGCTTGGTCATATTGCTCGAGGTCCTGGTGTGTGTTGCCTCGAGCTAAGTATGCGTTTATACTCTGAGGATCACTTCTTAATGCCTGGTCAAAATCGGCAATTGCCTTTTCATATTGCTTAGACTTTCTGTAAGCCAGTCCTCGGCTCAGATGAAAAGCTGGATCGTGCGAATTAAGTCGAATTGCCTCAGTAAAATCCACAATTGCTTCACTGACTTGATTGAGCTTCTTATAGGATAAGCCCCTATTGTAGTAAGCAAGTGGATCCTGTGGGTCTAGGCGAATAGCCATGCTGTAGTCATCAATAGCCTTTTTTTGCTGTCCTAAACTGGCATGAGCATAACCCCGTTCGAAATAAGCACGTATGCACTTGGGATCAAGTCCAATTGCTTTATCTAAATCTTTTAGTGCAGCTTTGTGTTCATTCAGGCTAACATACGCCTGCCCACGCCGCCAATAAGCTTTACTATCTTCAGGATTTAGATCAACAGCTAAACTAAAATTCTCAATTGCTAGGGTGTACTTACGCAGCTTGAGATACGACAACCCACGTCCATAATATGCTGTCGTGCACCGTGAATTAAAAAAAATGGCTCGGTCGTAAGCTTCAATAGCTCTTTCATATTGCGCTTGGTCATACAATACCTGGGCTTGGTTTAGGTAGGTATCAATTTCATTTTGATTTGGATCCATAGCGGACAGAAGCCTCCCACGGTTACATAAGCTTGCCCCAGAGGGATCCTTGACCGTACTGAACACCCATATCCTTTAATAGCTCAAGGTCAGCCGTTGACTCCACGCCTTCGGCAACTACTTCTGCCTCTAGGGCTTGCGCAACTTTGACCAGGCGGCGCAACTGTCTTTGCCTTTCAGTGTCCAGGGCTGCACCGGTGACGAATCCTCGATCAATTTTGATAATCTCGGGCTCCAGCAGAATGAGTGTTTCCAAGAAGCTTGCTCCAAATCCTACATCGTCAACGCCTAACACAATGCCTGCTTCCCTTAATGCTCTCACCTGATCACGTAGGCACAGGTAATCAGCTACCCGCTGCTGTTCAATTATCTCTATGCAGTATGTCTTGTTCTTTCGCTCGGTAGGAAACAATTTGATGAGGTCGCCAACAGCAGTCTCAAGAATTGTCGAGGGGAAAAGATTTACGTGAAACTTTAATCCCTGGTCTAAAGTATTCGTTGCTGCTAGGCATGTTTTCAAGCAACTTAAGTCCACTTGTGTCAAAATCCCATTTTCCATGCTCACTTGGAGGAATTCATCTGGTTGTTGATAGGGACCTTCCGGGCCACGACTTAGCATCTCGTAGCCCACAAGCATCTCGTCGCTCAGATGATAAATGGGCAGCGTTACAGCACGAAAACACTCACCCTGGCGCAAAGTTTCTACAATTTCAGTTTTTACCGTGTCCAGCTCAAAGCCCTCAATTTTCCAAGCCCTCTAAAAATAATATCTGGTTTGTGTATAAATGATATTGCGTTGATAGGCATTTGCAGCTTGCAAGAAAAGCCAACCATGCTCCACCGTGACATTTCGTGACAGCCGCATGCTTAGTGATGCATTGGCTGTTCCAACAAGACTAATGTGGCCAAGAGATTGAGACATATTCTTGAAATCCTGGGTTCCTATACTACCACCAAGCTTGTAATTTATAGCTCCTAGAAGGCGACCATAGGTGTCCAGCCTGAGGGCATTTAGATAAAATATCTGTGGGCTAAAGTAGCCACCAACCCCTTGAACCTTTTGATATGGCAAGGTAGGTACTGTAGGCTCACCGGCGGCCGCTAGACGCACGCGAGTTAGGTTGCCGGCTGCTGTGCCGTCAGGAATAAAGGAGAGGTTGCCAAAGCTACTGAGATCCTTCTTAAAACCAGTGGCCAAGAATTGATAACTTGGTTGCAGCCATTGCAGGTGGGTTCCTGGTTCACGGGCAATGAGTGTTCTGCCAATACGTAGACTAAATTCGTTGAAAGGATTTGTAGGTACCTTGTGCCCTGCATCAAATCCGATACCATAACGAAAGTCAATGTTTGTTTTGGCTGTCGGGCGGACTGATGCGCCAATTGAAAGACGATTACGCTTAACCCGGCCAACCAGCTCATCCGTGCCGGGCAGGTTTAAACCAACTGCTGACAAGCGAGAGTCCCCAACAATATCACGGCGGTACTCAATGTTGGCCCGAAGGCGATCATTGAGCGCGTATGTAGCTCCCCCCCCACCAACAAAAGCTACTCCAGGGTGTACTTTGTGAAAAGTATGAAAAAGCCCGGTACTAAGGTAGTACTTAAGGCGGTCGGATGGCTGGGACCAAACTGTTGCCCGGTATTCGTGTCCAAAGATAGAAGGACGTTTTAGCCCTAGTACGGAAGGCAGAAAGGCTAATTGCACGTGCGTTTGGGAGTTTGGAAAAAAGCCAAACTCTCCTGAGGCAGTAATTGTGTCTAGTCGGCCGTCAAAATCATTCAACGGTTCGTTGGCATAAGAAAAAACCTGGGCGAAATAAGGTCGTTGCCTTTCTCGGAGGGACGATTGCAGCTCGAGTGCCTTTCGCTTAAAGAGGGAGACCTCATAAGGAATTTGCAGACGTTGAGGTAAAGGAGCGGAAGGAACGTCACCATAAACGCTTGGCGCGAAGGTGCCGTCTATCTGTGCCGAGA
>JACQVM010000368.1 GCA_016209785.1 Candidatus Melainabacteria bacterium
CAGCAACGGAACTCCGATAAAGTTCATCGAACCTACCGGTACAACATGGCTTAAGCAAAACGACAGTGCTAAATGGACTTCAAATAAAGGCACAACCTGGTACGGTCAGGTGGAAGTGAATAAAGATGGTGACTACTCTTTTGCAGGACGTGATGATCACAAGCTACATATAATTGGCTCCAATGGTTGTGAAAGGATACTTAGGCCCAGCCAAGACTTCGGGCAGATTGTTCAGCAACACTTCACGCAATTGGATACAGACGGCGACGGCTGGCTCAGCAAGAGAGAAATCAATGCAGCCATGCAAAATCCTACCATCAAAGGCGAATTAGCTCAAGCAGTGTCCGCCCTCAAAGAGCACCAGAATGAGCTTATGAAACTTAGTAATGATGAATGGTTTTTTGAAAATGATGGTGTCACCGCAACCGATATCATTGAATTTGATCGACTACAGAAGAACGTGACACAACAGCAGTCATCCGAAAGTGTTACCAGCAAACTTGTTAATGGCATAGACTGGACAATGGGTTACGCTCGCGATGTGCTCAAGCAAACCAGCAGGGCACTCTACAATGATAAGGTAAATCCAGTTGCTAGCATTGCCTCAAAAGCTGTCAGACAAGGTTTTGTCGGTGACTGTGCCTACATGGGTACACTATCGGCGGTGGCAGCATTCAATCCACAGTCTATCGTCAAGATGATTGAGGAGAAAGGCAAAGAGTTTAAGGTAACCTTTCCTGGGGCAAAGGATAAGCCGGTCACTGTTTCTGCGCCAACAGAGCCTGAGCTTGCCCGTTATGCTTCAGGACACAAGTATGGTTTATGGGTTCCAGTTGTAGAAAAGGCCTTGGGTGAGTTTGAAAGAAAACGGTCTGTTGGTTGGTCTGTGCCAGATCTTGCTCACGAGGCAATTGATGATGGTCAATACCTCGATTACACTCTACAGTTACTAACCGGCAAGAAAATAGAAATCACTGGCATCACCCTAGGAGTTGAGGATACAATTCACGCCAAGCTTAAGGAGGCTTGCCTGGCAAAGTATCCTGTCGTTGCCGATATTGAGCCTGGCACACCAAACTGTCGTGGTCTTGTAGGAAATCACACATATACAATCTTGTCCTACGATGCGCAAAAGCATATCGTTACTGTACGCAATCCATGGGGCTTTGGTGAAATAAAGAGACCCGATGGCGGCGCCAGAGATGGTACCGATGACGGTGTATTTAGGATGAGTCTCGTAGAGTTCTGCAGCTCATTTAAGTCTATATGCGTTGCCACAGAATAATGTTGCACCTCTAGCACTCATTACATATCTTTGCGAGAACAAATACTCTGCACAATACCTCCTAAACCTAAGGCAGCAAACAACATAACACACCGTGTGCCTATACGTGGCATATCACCAATACCTGGTATCAAGAACAGCAAGGAAATAAGGCCTACTCCTACGGCCAGTTCTCCAGCAAGCTTCTGAACTTCCGAGCCAGCATCATGTCCAATCCTAAGCCGAGTCAGCACTAGTTTGCTGACCATAGACGCAGAGACGGCCAGTCCTAATAGCATTCCAAGTTGACTCACTCCCATCACAATCAAAGCCAAGGGCCCGCCAAGCTCTGAAATAAACAAACACCGGGAAAATACCAATGAAACAATAACCGTAAAAAGCCCGGTAAATAGTGATTTCCAGAACCTAGTAACACAAATAGAACGTGCTTGCTCCAGAATAGCTGGAATGAGGGCCCACCCTGCCATGCTTGTTAACAAGAAAAAGACAAAAGCCGGAAAGACGGGCACTGGTCTTTTAGCCCAGGCACGCCAGTAAAGAAAAGGCTTAAGTCTTAGATCCCCGCCTATTTGCTGTTTGGCCAACCATTCTGGTAATGGCACCCCCTTTAGTTGCTCACCAAGCGTGGTGGCTGGTATCTCTTTGGTTGGACCAGGGAAAAGAAATTGGTCCGACTCAACCTGGGCCACCGGTTGGCTAATCCCCGGCGGTGCTCCTGGCACCAAAAGCAGTACTACCAGAAGCGCCACCACGGATAGCATATACACAATCTGTGTTCTCAAAGAGAAGGCTTTCATGGCCGTATCCTCTGCTCACACACATCAGGACGGACTAGCAGTTGCTTAAACACAGCCATACCAGCCAAGCTAATCAACCATGAACCAAGCCCGGCTATGCTTTCTACTGAGTCCATTACCAGAATTGACATCATGCTTGCCACAGCCAACACCACAAGGACAACTTGACGCGTTGACACAGGGAATGCGGTCTGCCCCCTGACGGCTGACAAGATACGTTGCGTCAGCGCTTCCGACACATCAAACTGTGGCGCAGACGCCGCCATTGCCATAATTTCGCTCATCTCCTGCTCCCAGGTACGGCAGCTTGCACAAGCACTAAGGTGTTGCTTAAGCTCCTCACACTGATCGGCAGTTAGCGCAGCTTCACTTTCCTCTAATCGTCTATCTACTAAGAGCCGCATATCATCGCACGTATTTGTTTTGTCATTATCAATCATTTTTGGCCACCTCCACCAGGTTATCCATTCATTTTAGCCAGGAGCATCTTTCTAAGGCGCTCCCTTATTCGAAACAAGAGTGATTTGATAGTCGTTTCTGGTTCCCCTACAGCCTGTGCAATATCTTCATAAGACAAGTCATGCTGATACCGTAAGATAAAGACATGACGGTGGCGCGCAGGCAACTGCGTCAGAGCCTCTGATAACATTGCCTGCGAGAGTCGCCACTCTACCTCCTCCTCCACATCTTGTCTTCCAGCTGGTTCAGAAGTAGGACTATCCTCCAGCACTGCTTCCAGTGAATCTTGCTCTTTGGTATCTCGTATCCAATTGAGACCGCTATTGGTCGCGATTCGCAAGAGCCAAGGTTTAAATCGGGCATCCAGGCGAAACGAGGCAAGTGCTTTAAACGCCTTAAGAAACGTCTCCTGAGTTAAATCAGATGTCGTCTCATGGCTTTGAAGCATCTGGTAAAGAACGTTATATACCAGTTTCTGATAACGTCTCACCAGCACTTCATAAGCCTTGCTGTCACCCGACAAAGTCATGCTTACAAGCCGACTGTCGTCAAGCAGCTCTTTCTCTGTTCTTCCTAGCGTAGCCCTATTCAACCAAGCGCCCTGCCATTGAGCCTGCCCTACACTAACTGACAGACAACCAGTTCGTGTACTTTGTAGCACATTTGCACTCAATCTTGGAAGCATTTGCATAGGTACACAACCCATTAACCACCAAGCGAGCGGTGCTTCCATTGTCCGGTGATTAAGCCGGAAATTTTATCGGAAATGGCTTGTCGCTGGGTAGGGGTTAGCACTGCACGTACCTCCAGCACAGACTTAAGACGCTCATCCATCACCTTTTGATGGATTGCTCGCACTTCATGTGCCTTGTTGACGATATCGTCATCAGAAGCTGTGTCTTGTGCCATCAGCTCGTTTAATTCAAGTAAGCCATGGCGCAACTGCTCACGCAAAGGAAGGGTTTCCTCCGAACGCCTCAAAAAAATGCTCGATAGCTTTTTGCGCTGATCTCCTGTTGCATCTATGCGATTGAAGAAACGTGTCTGGAAATGTTTAATCAAACACTCTTCAAAAGGCCTGTCAATGAGTTTGCCTGCTGGACCGTCTCCAGCAATTGCAGGCAACATCTGTCCACCAAACCCAACAACCACCGCCGCCACTCCTGAAAGTGCCAGCATCGTGCAATTTGATACGGTCTTTTTCATGATACCCTCCTTAGGGAATAAGTTTCTTACCAAATCAGTTGCCCGATTACGTTAGAACAGTCAACTTAGGTTTCCTTGCCAAACTGCCTGGCGCCTTCCATCAACCCATACACAC
>JACQVM010000380.1 GCA_016209785.1 Candidatus Melainabacteria bacterium
AAGCGTTGGGAACACGAGTACAAAATAGAACTCGCTGCCAACCCTAGTTTCTTTGAGGGTCCACCTAAACTACAAAAAGTTAAGATGTTCATGATTCCAGAGCAAGCAACTGCCTTTGCCCTTTATGAAAATGATGAGCTGGATTATGTTGACAACAGAAGTTTCTCCACTGCTGACGTAGAGCGCTATCAAGACTCCCCTGAGTATCACAACACGTTGCTTTTGCGTGGCAATTACATTGGCTTCAACGTGACCAAGGCTCCTTTTGACAATCCTATGACCAGGCAAGCAATAGCGCTAGCCATTGACCGCCGTGTCTTTCCTCGTATTCTCCGCCGAGCTGAGCGTCCTAATGCAAGCTGGATTCCGCCAGGATTATTAGGATATGCCCCTGATTCAGGACTATCTTTTAATCCTGACAAAGCTAGACTGCTACTGGCTAAAGCTGGTTTTGCCAATGGAGCCAACTTCCCATCCGTTGAGCTGTTGTACCCCAACCGTGAGGATACACGTTTGGTTGTAGAGGCTATTCAAGATGAGTTAAAGCGCAACCTCAACATTGCCGTTGAGCTAGTCAACCAGGAGTGGAAAGTCTACCTGGCTACTTTGCATCAAAATCCACCTCCTATGTTCCGAGGCTCATGGGGAGCTGATTATCCAGATCCAGAAACTTTTATGAACTTGTTTACCAGCTACAACGGCAATAACAATACCCGCTGGGCTAACCACAGATACGACCAGCTTGTCTATCGGGCAAGCAGCGAGCAAGATGAAAAGGCAAGGGCAGAGCTATACAAACTAGCAGACCGACTGTTGTGCCAAGATGAGGTGCCGATTGTACCAACTTTCCTTTCAACGCAAAATGCTATGGTTAAGCCCTGGGTTCATGGTATTGCCTTCAATGCGCTCGATTTGCAGTTTTTCAAAGACGTAACTATTGACACGTTAACCGCAAGTACTGGTGGCGCTCAATCTTCTCATAAAGCTGGCAAATTATGTTCAATCTTATAGTTAAACGAGCACTATGGGCAATACCTGTGCTATGGATTGTGGCAACTCTTACCTTCCTTCTGGCACGTATTGTCCCGGGGGGTCCTTTTGATGCTGAGAAGAATCTCCCACCAGAAGTTGTGTCCAATATTAAGGCCAAATATTATCTTGACAAACCAGTCACAGAGCAATATTGGCGCTACATGAAACGGCTTGTTCAGGGAGATCTAGGTGTTTCCTATAAATATGTCAACCGCACTGTAAACGATATTTTGCAAGATGCCTTTCCCGTGTCGCTTCAACTAGGCTCCTTGGCTCTTCTCATTGCCATAGGACTAGGAGTACCACTGGGCACCATTGCAGCAGTTCGTCGTGGTACTGCAGTAGATCAAACGGCTATGCTTCTGTCCACCTTGGGCATTTCAGTACCAGGCTTTGTAGCAGGGGCAGCTTTAATCCTCATATTTGGTCTTTGGCTAAGAGTTGCCCCTGTAGCACTCTGGGAATCAGCACGCCACATGCTTTTGCCTGCACTTACACTGGCTCTTAGTCCTGCAGCTTTTCTGGCTCGCCTTACAAGGGCAAGCGTATTGGAAGTATTAGAAAAGGACTGGGTAAGGACAGCCCGTTCTAAGGGACTATCACCCTGCCAGGTATTGGTAAAACATGTCTTACGTAATGCACTGGTACCTATTGCAACAGTGCTTGGCCCGTTGACTGCCATACTTATAACTGGCTCCTTTGTCGTTGAGTTTGTCTATGCCATACCTGGCATGGGGCGCTTCTTTATTACTGCCGTTATCAATCGTGATTATGATCTAATCCTAGGTACCACACTAATCTTTGCTGCACTTTTAATCCTGGCAAATACAGCAGTTGACATTGTCTATACATACCTTGACCCTCAAATTCAATTAAAGGACTGAGCAGACATGTCCAGTAACCTGGAGCAACTGTCAATTGAGCGTAAGCACGTGCAATCAAGCGCACAGCCCGGGCTTTTCCTTTATGCCTGGTTGCGCTTGGCTCGTGTACCAACTGCTTACGCTGCACTCTGGATTATAGCGCTCATGATTGCTCTAGCACTTATCTCATGGTCATCAATACCCATTACACCTTACACGTATGATGAGACAAGCCACGCAATCCTAAACGCCCCATCATGGTCACATCCCATGGGGACAGATGAACTGGGACGAGATCTTTTAACTAGAATCATCTATGGCTCACGCATGTCAATGTCCATTGGATTTGTAACTGCATTAGTGGCCTTTGTGATTGGCACTGTATACGGTTCTATTGCCGGCTTTTACGGAGGCAAAATTGACAGTCTACTTATGCGCGGAATTGACATTGCATATTCTCTTCCGGATTTATTGGTGATGATACTGATTGGCATTCTTGTAGGTCGTGGCACGCTAGGGATCCTTGTTGCCCTCGGGCTAGTAAGCTGGATGGGTACTGCCCGCCTGGTCCGTGCCCAGCTTCTGCAACTAAAAAATGAAGAATTCATAGAGGCTGCTCGTGCTCAAGGTCAAGGTACATTAGAGCTTGTGAGGAAACACCTTCTACCTAATGCTATTGGTCCCATTATTGTTGCCTTAACATTTACAATACCTTCAGCCATCTTGTCGGAATCTACCTTAAGCTTTATTGGTCTAGGTTTGTCATCACCAGAGTGTAGCTGGGGTACGCTAGCATCTGATGGCTGGCGATCCTTAAGGACTCATTGGCATCTTATTGCCTGCCCAAGTTTTTTTATCTTTCTTACTGTTCTCTCCTTCAATTTCCTGGGCGATGGTCTTAGAGATGCTCTCGATCCCCGTACACGTATCACCCGCTAAAGCTTGTTTAGCTGCATGACAAAACACAAGAACCTAGCACACTATTTCAATCACAATGGTTTAAAGTTAGCCTTAAGCATAATTGGCTAACAAGAGCTGGAACAAAAGCTTCCTATGAGTTCACAAGTAGGGAAAATTGCTATCTTAGGAGCTGGTACATGGGGCACAACTCTCGCTTGGCTTTACGGCACCCATAGCAAGAGAGTCTCCCTTTGGACTCGCCAGAGCGAAAAAGCTCGCCTGTTCCATCTTAAGCATAGCTTGGAATTGCCCCTTGCAGTTACCATACCCCAGACCGTGCAAGTTTCCTCAGACCTAGCCGAGACAATTAATCAAGCTTCAATTATCGTTTTTTCTTGCACCTCTCAGTCAATGCGCTCTGTAGCCCGTGAAGTTCAAGTACAGTTGTCCTCACAGCTCAAGGCTAAGAGAACAGAGTTGGTTCTAGTAAGTGCAGCCAAGGGACTTGAGTTAAATACCCTTCGCCGCATGTCGCAAGTACTAGGCGAGTCTATACCTGGACTTCCCATCTGTGCCCTATCAGGTCCTAATTTAGCAGCAGAAATACTGCAAGGGTTACCGACAGCCTCAGTCATTGCCTGCAATGATATAGAGGCTGCTTGCTTTGTTCAGCAGAACTTAAGTGTTTCTGTTTTTAGATTATATACAAACCAAGATCTAACTGGCGTTGAGCTAGGTGGGACATTGAAAAACATCATTGCCATCGCAGCTGGTTGCTCCGACGGACTTAACCTTGGAATCAACGCTAAGGCAGCACTGCTAACACGGGGCTTAGCCGAGATGACCCGCCTTGCACAACACCTGGGAGCAAAGCCATTAACGCTCTCCGGGCTTTCTGGCATGGGTGACCTCTTTGCCACATGCAGTAGTTCACTTTCCCGAAACTACCGCCTTGGCTTAGGTCTAGCATCCGGGAAAAGCAAAGACAAGGTAATGTTAGAACTAGGTGCAGTTGCCGAGGGAATCCCAACAACTGAAGCAGTCTGTGAGCTTGCCAATACACTTGGCATAGAGCTACCAATAGCCGAGCAAGTCAAGATAATACTGGACGGTGAGTCCACGCCTAAAAAAGCGATAATGGCACTTATGCAGCGGCCACTTGCTGGTGAGTTGGGAGCAAAAGTGTAAGTTAAACAGGAGAAGTTAGAGTCTTGGCAAAGCGTGTCCTCATGCTGTCCTGGGAATACCCACCCCGCATAATTGGTGGACTCGCACGCGTTGTAGCCGAGTTGTCCAAGCAAATGTCACAGACTGGCTGGGAAGTTCATGTAGTGACCTCCGACCACCCGGGCACAGCCGAGCATGAGCTGATAGATGGAGTACATGTCCACAGAGTAAAAACCCAAACTGATCCCACGCCAGATTTTCTAACCTGGGTACACCGACTAAATTTTGGCCTTTTGCAATATGCCATGGCACTACATCGTAAGACACCTTTTTCTATTGTTCATGCCCATGACTGGATGGTAGGAGACGCAGCCTGGGTTATGAAAGTTGGGATGGGACTACCCTTAATTGCCACCATGCACGCAACAGAATCTGGACGAATGCACGGTATCCACACCGACCTGCAAAGATACATTCACCGGATGGAGTGGCGCCTGACCTTTGAAGCATGGGAAGTAATCGTCAACAGTCACCATATGCACGCAGAACTCAGAACCTTGTTTAATTTGCCTGCAGACAAAATTGTCATAATTCCCAATGGTACAGACCCACAAGTCTTTGATTTTAAGTTTAACCAGCAGTCACTTAGAAGTCAGTATGCTAACCCTTCTGAAAAAATTGTCTTATATGTAGGCAGGATGGTGCGAGAAAAAGGTGTACAAGTTCTCCTGGATTCTGCACCTAAAATCCTGGCTGCTTATCCCAATACAAAATTTTTGCTTGTAGGAACCGGCTACTATACAGACAATCTTAAACACCATGTCTCTCAATTAGGGCTTGGTGACAGGGTTAACTTCCTAGGTTATGTCAGTGATCAAGATCTCCTACGTATTTACAAAATAGCTGACATTGTTTGTATCCCAAGTCTTTATGAGCCATTTGGGATTGTAGCCCTTGAAGGAATGGCTGCTAAAGTCCCTGTAGTTACTTCCGATGCCGGCGGACTCACAGATTTTGTAGAATTGATGGTTACGGGCATTACAACCTATGCAGGAGACAGTAGCAGTCTGGCATGGGGAATTCTAGAAGTTTTGAGAAACCCAGAACTAGCTCAACGGCTGGCCCAAGATGCTTATGAAAAGGTACGCAACATCTACAACTGGAAGGTGATTGCCAGACGCACTCTGGAGGTTTACGAGAAGGTGTTAAAGGAAGCTCAGCAGATTGGTCCAGATGGGGTAGCATCCAGGCCACCTGAGCCTATCCTTGCAGCATCACCTGCTTTGCCCTTGCCCAGTAGCACCAAGTCCAGCAAAAGTTCGTAAACATCTTATCTCTGGTGTTGAGGAGGTCACAACATGAAGGCAGTAATTATGGCTGGTGGCTCTGGCACACGCCTAAGGCCGCTCACCAGTCACCTGCCCAAACCAATGGTGCCTGTAATAAACAAGCCTATGGCAGAACATATCGTGGCACTCTTAAGAAAGCATGGTTTCAAGGACATAATTTTTACCCTGCATTATTTGCCCCAATCTATTCGCGATTACTTTGATGATGGTTCCGAGTTTGATGTCAACATTAGTTATTCTGTGGAGGAGGGACAGCCGCTTGGAACAGCCGGCTGTGTAAAGGCTATACAGGATCAGCTTGACTCGACCTTTTTGGTTATTTCTGGTGATTGCCTGACAGACATCAACCTGGCTGAGGCCGTTGAGTTCCATCGGGCAAGAAAATCTAAAGCAACTATTGTGCTGAAGCGGGTTGAAAATCCACTGGAATATGGTGTTGTTATTACCTCAACTGATGGGCGCATTCAAAGATTTGTAGAAAAACCTGGTGCCAGTGAGATCTTTTCGGACACAGTGAACACCGGCATATACATATTAGAGCCTGAAGTAATGCTCTATGTCATCATGGGTCGAGAGCAAGATTTTTCTAATGACTTGTTCCCTCTTTTGTTATTAAGAAACGAGCCATTATATGGTTTTGTAGCTCAGGGGTACTGGTGCGACATTGGAACCCTGCAAGTGTATCGTCAAGCCCACAAAGACGTTCTTGATGGAAAAGTTCAGTTAAACATTGGGCTGGATCAAATTGAGCCAGGCATCTGGGTTGGCGAAGGCACTCAGATTAATTCTTCTGTAAAGCTTAGCTCACCAGTACTTATTGGCAAAAACTGCCGCATAGGCAGCGATGCACAAATTGATGCTCACACAGTCATCGGAGACCATGTGGTTATACAGGAAAAAGTTTCGCTTAAGCAGCCAATAATTTGGTCCAACACCTATGTTGGCAATGAGGCTAGTTTGCGTGCTTGCATAATTTGCAGCAATGCCACAGTTCACAGGGCTTCTGAAATATTAGAAGGAGCAGTTATTGGAGCTAACACTGCCGTAGGTCAAGAGGCTATCATAAGCCCTGATGTGCGGGTATGGCCCAACAAAACCGTTGATTCTGGGGCACGTGTAACATCTTCGCTCATTTGGGGGACTAGAGCCCCGCGCACCTTATTTGGTGCTCATGGGGTGCGTGGTTTAGCCAATATAGAACTTACACCTGAGTTTGCAGTAGACCTTGCTGCTGCGTATGGGTCCACCTTAAAGGGTGGACCTGTGCTAGTAAGCCGAGACTACTGGGGTATCAGCCGAATGATAAGCCGGGCTTTGAGCTCTGGGCTAATGTCGGTAGGTATTGAAGTACAAAACCTTGAATCGATGCCACTGCCTATTGCCCGCTACTATGCAAAAACCCAGCGTGCCTCGGGCTTGATTCACACTCGCGTCTCGCAACGTGAACCAGATAGGATCTCAATTGAGTTTTTCGATAGCGAAGGCATTGCCATCACCAAGGCAATGGAGAGAAAAATTGAGTCAGCTTTTTTCAAGGAAGACTTTCCCCGAAGCCTCCCTTCCGATG
>JACQVM010000372.1 GCA_016209785.1 Candidatus Melainabacteria bacterium
GAGTCTCATGGAGAGCCAGCATACTTGAGGATAATCTAAGGTCTCTACCCCAAGACCAAATCATAGCAAACACATTAGCTTAGCTATCCCCACTAAGGAAAAAATATTACTCAAATGAGCTCTAGTGAACGTGGGGCAATTACAGCCCCAACAGTAGATGAATTAGCCCAGGAATTGCTTCTGATTCAACAGTCCGGTCCGCGCCGGGTGGCCATTATTGGTACACGGAATTTACCACTTACCCACCAGCAATTGGTTGAAATGCTTAGTTATGCCCTCGTGCTTTCAGGAAACCAAGTAGTCACCAGCGGTGGTGCCAATGGGACAAATATGGCAGCTATTCGTGGGGCGCAAAGAGCAAACCCAGATCGCCTGGAGATTATCCTTCCTCAGACTATTGGACAGCAACCAACTGAAGTTCAAGATTTGCTAATTGGAATAAAAAATGTTACTGAGTACCCCGAACGTCGCACCATGACGCTAGCTGATGCCAGCAAGTTGTGCAACCATGAGATTATTGACCGGAGTCAGCAGATTATCTGTTTTCTTTACCACACGAGCCACACATTGTTGGAATCAGTCAATTATGCTAAAGAGCACCGCAAGATTACAACAACCTTTTACCTTGACTAGACTGCGTTGTTGCCGAATTCTTCCTTAACTTCGTTAACATTGCCTGCCCCGGCGCTGGGGGGATTCTTGTTGGCGATAATTCTGATGCCACCTTACATACGGTGGCTTAAGTCTAAGCAGGTTGGACAATTTATTCGTCAGGAAGGACCTGGACATCATCAAGTCAAAGCACATACGCCAACCATGGGCGGATTGTGCTTTATGACAACAAGCACGCTGTCTGCCTGTCTTTGGTGGTGGTACGCAGGTACTTGGAACTTTATGGGCTTGTGTGTTCTTGTAGCTGCAATTCTGTGTGGGCTAATTGGATTTAGTGATGATTTGGCTAAGGTCTTGAAAAGAAATAATGCGGGTCTGTCGGCCTGGCTGAGGTTGGCTCTGGAAGGTTCTGTAGGGGCAGGTTTGGGTTGGCTTCTTATCCTTAGCGGTACAAATCCACAAATAATACTTCCTGGAGTAACTCTGGGAGACATTCATGTTTACAATGGAGGTATCCTTGAGCTCCATTGGTTAACTTATATTCTCTTGGCGGTATTTTTAGTAGCGGCAACAGCCAATGCAGTCAATTTGCATGATGGCATGGATGGACTGGCTGCAGGGACTAGTGTGCAGGTGTTGACTGTCATTGGTGTGGTTCTCTTTAACGCTGGTCAACTATCTTTAGCTGTTGTAGCTGCTGGTACTGCTGGCTCTCTTGTTGCCTTTCTTTGGTTCAATCGTTATCCGGCCTCAATTTTTATGGGAGATTCTGGCAGTCTCTTTTTAGGAGGCTTGATGGCGTCTTTAGTGCTAGCTGGAGGGATTGTAGTTTGGTTTGTTCTACTGTCCTTAATTTACATTTCAGAGACCTTGTCGGTCATTATTCAAGTTGTTTACTTTAAGCTGACCAAGGAGTATCAAACTGAAAGATCTATGTCTAGATTGGCTGTACTTTGGCTCAAGCTGTCAAAACGTCTCACTGGGGAAGGCAAGCGCTTTTTCCGCATGGCTCCTTTGCACCATCACTTTGAAGCTGTCTTGGCCGAAAGAGGCGTTGCAGAGTGGGTTGTTGTGTCTTTATTCTGGTTGGTGCAATTTGCTTTGTGTCTGATAGTACTTGCTTCCTTGCGTATCCTCTGAAGTCAGGTCAAACCCCAGCCCTGAAAGGCTGGGTGCGTACAAGGAATGCAGCAGGGGTTCAACCCCTGCTGCATCTACCGCTGAAAGACCCCGACGTTAACGCCGGGGTCTGCCCGCATAAAGCCATAGCATATACTAGAGTAACTAAGTTTTAGGATGCGTACTGGGATTACTTTGTGGCAGCAAAATACACGCATCTAGTCAACGATCTCATTGGACAGGGCCGTTGGGAGGAAGCACACTCTGTGCTTTCACGATTTGTTGTACAGCAACCCAATGATCCCGAGATTGCGTTTCGTCTTGGTTGTCTTTGCTTTAGTATGGGGAAATTTGAGGAGGCTCAGAGTTGGCTCAGGGCTGCTTTGGCTCAGCGTGCTCAAGATGGAGATATCCACTACTATCTGGGACTGACACAGCTAAAAGATAATCGCCCGGCAGAAGCCATGGCCTCATTTCGAGAGGCCTGCGAGCTCAAGCAAGACTTTGCAGCAGGGCATCTTTACTGGGGAATTTCTCTGCTGCAAATGGGCAGCTATAGGGGAGCAGCTGGCCAATTTAGTCAGGCTATAAAACTCAATCCGCAGATGGTGACTGCTCATTATTTATCAGGCGTGGCAAACTTTCAATTGAAACAGTTTGATGTTGCTTCCGAGGTTTTTAAGACCGCTGTTGCCTTAGATCCTACATTTGCTGAGGCTTATACAGGGCAAGGCATGTCTTACATAGCCTCCGGACAGCCAGAACAAGCAATATTGGCCTTTGAGCAGGCCTGGCAGTTAAATCCTCATTTGGCTTGGGTGCAAAGAGGTTGGGCTTATGCCTTAATTGCTACTGGGCAGTTAGCTGAAGCTATCCGACACTATCAGGAAGCGGTTAAGCTTGGTCCTAAGTCCTTAGATGCAAGCGAGAGAGCCCTGGTATATAACGACTGGGGGATAGTTCTATATAAGAAGGGGCAACTAGAGGAAGCAACCGAAAAACTTCGTCAAGCAGTTGACGTAGACCCTGGTTTTATTGGTGCCAGAGTTAATCTAGGCTTAGTGCACAACGCTCTTGGTGAACATGAACAAGCTGCTGAGTGTTTTGCGCGAGCGCTTGAGTTAAGCCCAGATGCTGGTGACATTTGCCTGTATTGTGGTGTCACCTCATTGTTTGCTGGACACAATGACAAGGCAATGGATTACTTTGCTGAGGCTCAAAGCAGAGGATTTCATCACGTTCATATGAATTTATGGCTTGCCTATGCACAAATAGCTCTGGGAAACAATGAGATGGCAGAGAAGTATTTTGAGAGAGCTTTAGCACAAGAGCCAAACAATCACCTGCTTTATGACGGGTGGGGCTTATGTTTGGCGTTGAGAGATAGGCATAATGAGGCTCTGAGTAAGTATGCTTCGTGCTTAAAGATCAAGCCTGACTTTGCGTTGTGTCACCTCCATGCGGCTCGGAGCCTCGAATCTTTGGGACGCCAGGCAGAGGCTGAGGGGGAATACCAGATTGCAGTTAGCCAAGATCCTTCCTGTTTAGCCCCAGAAAGGGAGACTCTAGAGATGCTTCTTAGAGCTTCACAATATGACCTTGTGCTCAGCAAATCACTCAAACTTCTTGATATTGTTCCCCGCGATCTAGATGCCCAAATTGCTATGGCCAAAGCACTTAAGGCGCAAGGTCGTTGTGGAGAGTGTGTGGGAGTCTTAAAC
>JACQVM010000385.1 GCA_016209785.1 Candidatus Melainabacteria bacterium
AGAAAACAAACCAACTTTCAGCGAATTTCAGATCATATACAAAGAATGTCCTATGAAATTAGTCTACGTAATCACAAAGACACACCAGTAACCATAACCGCTGTAGAGCATTCCTGGGGGCAGTGGAAGGTCTTGTCCTCAAGTCAACCTTACACAAAAAAAGACGCTAAGACACTGGAATTCAACATCAAGGTTCCGGCCAAGGGCGAAGTTAAGGTGACCTATGACATTGAGGTCAAAAGCTAGATTCTGTTTGCCATCACTTAAGGTTCTAGATCTTTGAGGGTTTCATCTTCTGGATGTACTAATTTCTTGGAAGAAGTTGTCTCAGACGAAGAAGACTCGATGACAGGCTCAGCAGACTTTGGTTCACCACTTTGCTCAGGTGAGCTTACCCCAAGTTTGGTCCCTATAGGATAAGACCTATAGAACCCGCCCTCGATATATACATGAAACTCGGTCTGTCCGTCTGCCCTGACTGGAATACTGGCAAGCACATCAAATGGCCTGACGCCGTTGGCAAGCAGTGGTGGCACAAACTCATCAATTAGTTTTTGTTCTTTCTCCCACAAGACTTTTGCTGTAACTGGTTGCCATAGCTCAACCTTCAAGGTCAGAGACTGTATTTGGTCTGGTCCTGGATTCCAAATTTCGCCAGTAATTCTAGGACATCGGGAGGCATTATCTATGGAAACAATTACGTTGCGGAGAGTCCTAGTAGGTACTGTGTTTGTTGCATCTAGTCCTCGAGCCTCCTGCAGATAACCATATCCTGCTTGCGTATCACCTTTGTCAAGCAACTCTTTTCCTCGTTTCATCATCACTGAGGACAAATGCTTTTCTAAGCCTGGGCTTTTAGCTGGCAGCTTTAGAGCCCTGCGCAGTTGATCAATTGCAATATCGAGCTGTCCACGACGCTCATAAATGTCAGCAATTCTCTCGTAGTTGCTGGCAGACTCAGCAATGGTATTGAGCTTTATGAGGTAAGCTTGAGCCTTTGTATCATCCTTTTCAGACAACAATTTGTTGACCATCCTTTGATAAATGGTAGCCAACCGAGATTCGGCCTCAGCAAAGCGCGACCCTTCCCGGAGGTCCCTTACTTCTTCCCAACAAGCCAAGGCTGTGTCCAGGCTTCCTTCTTGCAGTTCCTGGTCTCCCCAAAGAGCAGCAAGATCTGCCAGCTCTGATTTCTTGTCAGCAATGTTAGCCTGCGCTAACGGTCGCAATAACTCTGTTGCCTTTTGGTATTGACCTCGCTGGCGGTAATAATTAGCTAAATCCGATGCTAATGCTGGCTCGGCAACCACTCCAGTTCCTAGCTGTTGGGCCTGAGTAATGCAATCCCATGCCTTGTCCACCTGATCAATCCCAACATACGCACGCGCCAGCGTTAAAAGAATCCTTGAGTCGGACTGTCGAGCCATGAGTGCTTGTTCTAATGACCGGACCGCAAAAGCATATTGTCCATTAGCAAGCTGCCGGCGCCCCTCCTGGAAAAGGCGTTCACTATCAGATGGACGAGAAAGGAAAAAAATGGTTGCTCCTGCAGATAGCAGCAAGACCAATAAAGCAATGGAGCTTCCTACTGCAACTGGAATGCTGCTGACATGTCCAAAGCCTATAGCCTTAGAGCGCCTAGCAGTATGATGCACTTCTTGTCCATTATCTTGGCTGAGCAAACTAGCCGGGCCTTTTTCCTTTTTTTTTGTAGATAAGCCCATGGACACCTCGGATAATCCTTGCCCAGGGGTTCTGCCAAGCTGAGCCCCGCATGAGACGCACTGCTCATACTGGCTCGGGTGATACAGTCCGCAGTCAGGGCACCGCATTAAAGTCCATTATGTCCCCGTTAAGGACTTGGCGGAAACACAGTTGTGTTACTTGATTTCTACTTTAGCACCAGCAGCTTCAAGTTTCTGCTTCACTTGCTCGGCCTCTTCCTTCTTGACCTTTTCCTTGACTGGTTTTGGAGCAGAATCAACTAAATCTTTAGCCTCTTTCAGACCTAGACCGGTTAGTTCGCGCACTACCTTAAGAACCTCAATTTTCTTATCACCAACCGAGGTTAAAATAGCGTCAAACTCAGTCTTTTCTTCCGCAGCTGCAGCTCCAGCCACAGGAGCCATCGCCATTGCTACAGGGGCTGCTGCTGTTACCCCAAATTTGTCCTCCATTTTCTTTTTTAGGTCAGCCGCTTCAAGAAGGGTCAGCGAGCCTATTTGATCAAGCAGTTCTTCTACTGAAAGTTTTGTCGGCATTTTTCTCTCCTTTAGTTACCTATGTACTTGAATTATGTCTAGGTTGGGTGCTTATAAGCTCCAATCATTAGTCTTAGCCAAGCCTTAAGCTGCCTGCTTCTTAGCAACTTCCTCGGCCATGACTGCAATATCACGAATCATGGCTTCTAAAATACCAGCAATGCCTCTAGCCCCGGAATCCAGACCACCCATAATGCTTGCTAAAAGTTGTTCACGCGAGGGTAGCTCAGCTAGACCCTTCACCTCGTCAGTACTTATGCTCCTGCCTTCAAGAACACCACCACGGATAGTTCCTTTCTTAATAGACTTGAAGAACTCAACAGTAGTCTTTGCTGGAGCTACAGGGTCTTCATAGCCCATTATTATTGCTGTTGGTCCCTTGGAAAGCTCCTTGATTGGCTCAAAGTTACCACCACTTACTGCTATCTTAATAAGCGTATTCTTAGCAACCCGGCACTTAGCGTTGCTCTTGTCTAACTTCCGGCGGAACTGCGTCAGCTCGGCTACTGTTAGACCGCTAAGATCGGCAACAATGGCAACTGCTCCGTCACCAAAAAAGTCCTGGAGCTCCGAAATGATTTCTTGTTTGCGTGCTTTGGTAGCCATTTGGCTGTCTCCTTGTTTTGATGGAGCGCGAACACCTAAAAGAAAATCCCTAGCGCATCCGCCGGGATCACAAAAAGGACATAACTCCACTCGACTTAGTCGAATTTTGTGACCTAAGCTGGCTGCAATTTACAATTATGCCTTGCCTATCAAAAGCTAAGCACCAGACTATCTACGGTCGGATCATGAGATTAGCAAAGGCACATTGTCTCAACATTAGTACTAACCGTCAAGGCAATTGCCACAAGGCAACTATGCTCTAAGGCTTTCTTAACAAAGCAAGCCTTCCTTTATGATGAGAATACGATAGTAAACAAAAGGCTTTAGGCAACGCTCAGCCCAGTTGAGCGATTGCTTTATGACAACAACAAAAACCAGCAGGAGGTGCCCTCGTGACATATGGTCAATAGTATCGAGGAGCCGACCAATCCTGCCGGCTAGCTACGCTATACCCCTACTTTTCTGTTTCAAACCTCTCAGCATTTATGCCAGGTTTTGAGAAAATCTTAAAAGAACCCACTGCCTTCCGCATCATGGTGACTGCCATCGGGCTTGGGTGGCATGTGCTCAGTGACAGATGGTGTTTTAGCAAACAAGCGGCTTAGCTCAACAGCAGGCTCTTTAATTGCAGGAATAGTACTCTCTTGGGCCAGTTGTTTGACGCGATCCTCATCAAATACCTTGGCCGCTCTGGTAAGATCTGGATGCTGTTTGCAGAGTGCCAGCAAGCAATAAAGTGCCTTCGAACGATCTTGGTGGGAAGGACGATTTAACTGGCGTGACAATGCTTCAAGTAAATCTTGGAAAGGAAAATCATCAGGTAGTGTCTCCAAACGTGGAAACAAATAACGAGCTACGGAGGCTCTTACATTGTGGTCAGCATCATCTAAAGCAGGGATTAATTGAGTTGAGGTGTCAGGAGTAGCTCCAGCCCAGTTAAGCAATTC
>JACQVM010000388.1 GCA_016209785.1 Candidatus Melainabacteria bacterium
CACGTACACTGTTTGGTAGGTTCTTAGCCATAGGCATAACCAGTTCAATTTTGTTGCAAGCTCTAGTTAATATCATGGTTACTACAGGACTACTTCCTGTCACTGGCATCACGCTTCCGTTTGTAAGTTATGGTGGCAGCTCACTTGTAATTACGTTGGCTATGGTTGGAATTCTTTTGTCTGTGTCAAGGGATAGGGGACAGCTAGAGGAAGCTGAGGGTGATGAGGAGGTGAGTTAAGCAATTAAATGCTACGGCACCGCATAGTTTTAAGCGGCGGTGGCACGGGTGGGCATGTATACCCGGCTCTGGCTGTAGCTGGTGAGCTAAAAGGTTGTCCTGATGTTGAGTCCATCCTTTATATGGGAGCCTCCGGGCACTTGGAGCAAAGACTTGCTTTAGAGCAACACCTTGAGTTTGTTGGTCTAAAAGTCTCAGGGTTACCACGTAAGTTATCTGGAAACATCATTAAATGGCCTTTTGAACTCTGGGATGCTGTAAGGCAAGCCAGGAAAGTGCTAAAGCTTTTTCGGCCGACAGCCATTCTTGGTACTGGTGGCTATGCGTCAGCAGCCCCTTTGGTTGCGGCAATGCTGTCGGGTGTGCCATACGCCATCCATGAACCGGATGCTCATCCTGGACTGGTAAACCGGCTATTTGCCTCACGAGCACTTTTAGTTTCACTGGGGATGGAGGCAGCTCTGGAAGTGTTGAAGCTATCGAAGGGGAAGATCGTTGTCAATGGAAACCCTGTGCGTGAGAGTTTGGTGCATCCTTTAAGTCGAGAAGGTGCATGTGCAGTCTTAGGCTTAGACAGCCAATTGAAGACGGTGCTTGTGACAGGTGGGTCGCAAGGTTCTCAGGCAATCAATGATGCTTTAATTATGGCTTTGCCTGCCCTGTTGGATGTTACTCCGCCTATTCAGGTAATTCACCAGGCAGGAGACAAAAACATTCTAGCGTTGAAGGAGCGCTTAGATCCGGCCGCTTTACAAAACCCACGTTATGTTCTAAGGGCTTATTTTGAGGACTTGTCTTTGGCTTATTCAGCATCTGATTTGGCAGTATGCAGAGCTGGTGCTATGACTGTGTCCGAGCTGGCAGTTAGCGGAACACCAGCGCTGTTTGTCCCTTATCCTTATGCTTCTGCTGATCATCAAACATACAATGCCCGTTACATGGTTTTGCAGGGAGCAGCCCAGCTTATCTTGCAGTCTAGGCTTACAGCGGAGACACTAGTGGATGAGGTTTGTAAGTTGCTCAAAGATGAAGCGCGTCTGGGGCAAATGCGCCGGCGCATGCTGTTACTAGGTAAACCACAAGCGGCCAAGGACTTGGCTTGCCAGGTTATTGAACTTAGTGCTGCGTATCAAACTTAAGTCCTCCGTCGCCGCTAACAGCGGCTCCTCCGGACGTAAACACGCTCGGCGAGAAGCGAAGCAGGCTTCTGCCTGCGGAGCGGATCTTGTTAAACCGGCTCACCGCAGTCGTTGCTATGGCTCGTTACTTAACCTCCAGAGCCTTGCCCTTGTGCTGATGTCTTCCCTGGGTGCTTGATCTTATGTTCAATTTCTTGCACCAGTGCCTCCATTTGATGGATTAGTCGTGAAGATTCGTGATCTTCTCCTTGGAGCGTGACAACAATTTCCTTCAATGACTGGATTGTCCCACGTATGGAATCTTGATTGGGAAACGACATATTATTTCCTGGGCGATGGTCAAGTGATAGCGCTTGGTGCGCTGGCGAAACGACAGCAAAAATACTTAAGAAGTTGCCATTAACTTGTGATGAGTGTAGCACAGTCATAATGTCTGAACCCGGCAATGTTAGCTAAATCCAGGTGCTACAGAGTTGGAACCATTGAAATGTCCCTGTCAAGCGTCAGCAAGAATGTTCTTGAAAACTATTAATTGTTAACAAGGTTTATTCCAGTTTGTTGCGGCTTCTTCTTAAAATCTAGGGATTCGATGCTGCTTGGAGGATGTACAGTGGACTCCACTGGAAGACATAGTTGGTTGCCAATCTTGATATGTGTAGGGTTAGGATGTGTTTTGGCCATTCCCAGTCTGGGCGGGAATTCTCAAGATGGCAAGCCTGTGTCGCAGGCAGCTATGAGAAAGGCTGAGGTGGTGTTTGAAAAAGGGCATAAAGCGCTTGACAGGAAGGACCACAGGGCTGCTGAAAGATGCTATAGACAGGCTGTAAGTCTGAATCCAAGTGAGGGACGCTATCATCGGCAATTGGGTCTTTTGCTTTTGCGTATGTCGCGTGGGCAGGAGGCTGAGCGGGAGGCATTAATTGCCACAAGCAGTGATCCTGAAGATTGGCGAAGTCTTCTTGTGTTGGCCAATATTTATCATTTGGAAGGACGAGACCGGGAAGAGGTCGCAACATGTAAAAGAGCGTTGGCGATTTTGCCAGAGGAAGAAAAAGAACTACACGGAAAGCTCCAGCAACATGTAGCGGATGCGGAGATTGCTATGCGACAGTCGGCTGAAAAAGAAAGGCACAAAAGGCAAATTGAGGAGCAACGGTTCAAGAATGCATATTGAGCTTAAAGAATAATTCTTGTGGTGCACTTTCTGATTGTTGCTGTAGCATTGTGTTTTGTATTGCTTGTGATACCGGTCCTCTGGTTTGGGTTTGTAGCTGCCAAATATCTCAGACAGAGACATCAAGAGCAGCTCAAGCGGTTGTTGGATTATGAGAAGCGCCTCAAGGAAGTTGTCAGTGTCTTGCTGGCGCAGGCTGATGCCATTGATCAAGAGAGTAGGTTTTTGCGGCAGGCCCCGGATTGTAAATGGTCTCAGCATTTAGAAGTTGCTTGCAACGATCTGGTACGTTTGGGGGACAAATTGGTGGTCATAGAGTCCTATGTTGAATTAGGCAATGTGGGTCTTACGCGGAGCGAGCTTCTCAAGTCTGTACGAGATGCCATCAAGCTGTTGTCCGAGCTCAAAGAAATCAAAGAGAAAAGCAGAATACTTGGACAGAGCAATTCGGATAACTAAAGGCCGGAGATGGTTGATCTGCGCGGCATGCCACTGTAAGCGGTGCATATTTTCGGATGTCCTGATAGCAGGCAAGGTTTAACAAAATTCTTTTGGCTATTTGCCACATAGTGCCACCAGAATTTGGTAGAAATAGTAATAGAAGTTCTTTGATGCAAACAAGTCTAGATCAGTCTGAAGGTTGCATGTTGTTTTTGTGTGCAGTCCGTTTAGGACTGTTTCTTGGCGTGATTGTATGAGATTTGTGTTGGCGTGAATTCATTAAAAGGAGAGTTGATTATGACTGAGGAAGAAAAAGTACCAGAAGTAGAGGAGAAGGCAATCGAAGCAGTAGCTGAAGCAGGGGAGCCAGAGGAGAAGGCAATCGAGGCAGTAGCTGAAGCAGAGGAGCCAGAGGAGAAGGCAATCGAAGCAGTAGCTGAAGCAGAGGAGCCAGAGGAGAAGGCAATCGAAGCAGTAGCTGAAGCAGAGGAGCCAGTAGCAGAGAAAGAAGCTGAATCTGACACACAGCAAAGTGTTGCAGTGAGTGTTGAAGAAACTACAACAAATGAGCCTTCCACACAAGAGATGCCGGTTACAGAAGCAGCGTAAGAATATAAAATGGGTGATTCAAACAAGCTTTTTGTTTGAATCTAGCGTAGTGGCAGCAATCTGAAGGACGCGCTTGATTGCAATTGCAGCATAGCGTGTCCTTCTTCATCCCTTGTAAGCACCCCGCTCTTAAGGACGGGGAGGAGGTCAAAGCAGGCTATGCCAACAGTATTTGGACTTAGACTGGACGAAAAAACTCAGCAGGTCTTATGCTAATTTGAGCCAGGAGGTAACTCACTTAATTCTGGTGCTGCTAGCTTAAATGACTCTCGGCGTGGGAAAAGAAGGCAAAAGGCTGTGGTGACAACAATAATTCCTACTGAGGCAGCAACACTTAACCAGATGAGTCCTTGAATATTGCTGTAGACAAAAAGGGGCATTCCCAATAGGAAGGCAGTGAGTGTTCCCCAGAAAACTCCTTTGGAGTCAACTTTAGTCCAGTAGAGGCTTAGGATAGTCGGTACAGCAACACATGCAGCAACCATGTTGAATATCCACCACAAATATTTCAGTTGGAAGCCTGGAATATAGAGGATGCAGAGCGATACTAAAAGCCCAGCTAATGTAATTGCACACATTGCCCATCTTCCTTGTCCGACAATCTTTCTGTCCAATTTTTGCTGGATGAGGAGCTCTTCGGATGTAAGAGTCTGTTTGAGCCGGTGCTTTTCTTGTATTTTCTGCTCAGAGCAGTTTAGAGGCACGCAGTTGAGAGCATAGAGAGAGCTAGCGGCACACAATCCAGAATCAAGTGTTGAGCATAGACCACCTAAGAGCATGATGACTAAAGCTACTACTGCCCACTGGGGCAGGAAATGTGCAACCAGTGCAACGCCAATCATGGAAGGATCAGTGCCTGGTGGAACCGATACACCTAGAGATGGATTAGCGGCAAGGAAACCTAGTGTGGACAGGCAAAGAGGTACAATTCCAAATAGCATTCCAGCAACTATATATGCGCGGACAAGATGTTTTTCGTCAATGGTAAATGCTCGCTGCCAGTGTTGTTGATCTGCCAGTACACCAGAGATAAGGCCGATGGTTGTTACAATGCCAAAGTTAAAAGCAACCTCACCGTCAAACAAGCTGAGGTGATGGCCGGTGACCCCACCCAGTCCAGCTAGAATGCTTGCTGGTCCGCCAGCTGCTGCAATTGTCCAGGGGATGATCAAAGCACCACAGGCAATAATGAGCGCATATTGTATGAAGTCTGTAATGATGGAAGCACGCATGCCTGAAATTGCACCGTAAGTTAAGGTGGTAATGGCCAGTACTACCATAGTTGTTTCAGTTGAAACACCTGTCAGAAGAGAAAAGATGCTCCCGCCGGCATAGAGTTGAACGGTGATAGCCATTAATTGATACCAGAAGAAAGCAACCAGATACAATTTATGAGTCTTGTTATCGAAGCGATGACGAATCCACTCAGGCTGGCTGTAGCCAGTAGGCAGAAATTTCCTAATGCGGACAGCCAGTGGGGCCAAAATAATAAGACAGATGATGTTAGGGAAGGCAAACCAGAAAATACCAGGTATGCCTTGCTGGTATGCTTGCTGAACACTGACAAAAAGTGCTGGCGCCCAAATCCAGGAGACCGAGATGGAGACAGCACCAAGCCACCAGGGGACTTTCCTTCCGGCTGCCATGAAGCCAGTTGTTGTATGCCAGAGATGCTCGCGAGAGGTGAGACTGGTTGCCAGGATCATGGCTACCGCGAACAACACAAGGAGCACATATGCGTCTTGGGGCTGCATGATGTGCATTTAGGTAAATCTCCTGCTGAGCACTTGTAGATCGTCTTATGATATCGCTCTTTCCTATCCCAAGTCACCTTGTGTTCGCTAGACTGTAGTGTGCTCCAGGTGGAAGACTATGAGAAACGTCAAGGTGTTAGGATGATGTTTCCACTGTTTCTAGCATACCGTTAAGCGGGCGTACGCAGAGGAGAGCTGGCTATGACAACTGCTCAGCTAAGAGAAACACCATTGGCTGCAACTCATCGAAGATTTGGGGCACGCATGGTTGATTTTGCAGGGTGGAACATGCCCGTGCAATACAAATCAATTATTGCTGAGCATATGGCTGTAAGAACAAGAATTGGTATCTTTGATGTTTCACACATGGGTGAGTTTGTAGTCAAAGGCTCAGGTGCACATGATTTTGTTCAGTATGTTATTGCAAATGATCTCGGCAGGCTTAAGGCACCAAATGCAGCACTGTACACGCAGTTTGTAAATCAATATGGGGGAACTGTAGATGATCTCATTGTCTATCGGCGCAATGATGATTACCTAATGGTAGTGAACGCATCAAACATTGAGAAGGACTGGAAATGGCTTGCCGAACACGCCAAGAATCTCCATGATGTGGTTCTTGATGATATTTCTGATGCAACTGGACTGATAGCTCTTCAAGGACCAGAATCTGTGAAGTTGATGGGTAAGCTTGGTGGTAGCCAGGCTGACAAGCTGCCAGCTTTTGGCTATGGTGAAGGCACTGTAGGCGGTGTTGCAGTAAGCTTTGGCCGAACTGGTTATACAGGAGAGGATGGATTTGAAATTTTTGTCAAAGCTAAAGATGCCGACAAGCTATGGAACGTGTTAATTGAAAATGGTCAAGATTTAGGAATTGAGCCATGCGGGCTAGGAGCACGTGACACGTTAAGATTGGAAGCAGGTATGCCGCTTTATGGACATGAGCTAAATGACCATACAAGTCCTCTGGAGGCAGGTCTTGGTTGGAGTGTACGGTTAGACAAAGAGGATTTTATTGGACGTGAAGCCTTGCTTAGACAAAAGGGAGAAGGCCTGTCACGTGTGTGCGTATGTCTTAAGGTCGACAGCAAGGCATTACCGAGACAGGGTTATGCTATCTATGCTTACGGCAAAAAAATTGGCGAGGTTGCAAGTGGATCTCAAGGCATTTTTGTTGGCTATCCTATAGCCATGGGCTTTGTACCACCAGCTTATAGCGAGATAGGACAAGAACTATCAGTGGAAATTCGTGGCACACAAATGCCGGCTGTTGTAGTAAAGCGACCCTTTTACAAACGACAATCCTAGTGGAGCAAATACATTTGTGCGCGCACTGCTGGATTTAAAGCTGGATAAACCCATGGGGCATCATAGCTGGCCTTAACTTGTGCTTCTGATTTTAGCCAAGTAGGGGATGTCACCACCAACATAGCTAGCATAAGCCCCAGCCAAACAGTTCTTAGTTCAATTCTGACCATAGTTCCTCTTCGGGGCACCAAGGCACCCAAGTGCAAAGAAGTGCAAAAGACTTCTTTAAGGTCTTAGCTATCTCTTACCCAGGAGGTTGGATCTTAAAAACTTGTTTTATTGGTTTGTAACTTGTGCATTTTTGGCTCTTGACCCAGCCTTAATGGTGTCCAGATTGCGCGCTTGTTACAATGCCTTTCTAGTCTCGCGCCCTTTCTGGGGCGGAGGACATCCGTTATCTCGACTTGGTCGAATCTCAGTACTAGTTACTTCTAGTCGCTCTTCTGCTTCTTTGTCTTGCTAGACAGACTTTGCCGTCTTGTTTTTCCTTTGGTTTCTTCTCTTTGCTTGATTTCCTGTTCCTGAGCTGACTGATTGGTTTCTTGCTGCGACTGGCTTTGTTCCTTTTGTGTCATTCCATTTTCAGCCATTGTTACAGCTTCCCATACATGGTCTTGGAGGTTTCGCGACGTTGCAATTGCTCCTTGCCGGGCAAAGCCATTCACTTGCCTTTGAGACAGTTCGAGCAAAAGTGTCGATAAGAGACGTCTGAGATTGCCTAGCTTGTCTTCTAGCTCAAGTGACCATTCTTCGGCTTCCAGCGCCAACCTGAGCTGATGTATTTCTTCTCGATGTTTCTGAATGTCTATTCTCTTGGCTAAAGTCTCTTTCCTGTCCTCGTGTGTGAGGCAGCGCTCAATGATGCGTCGAAGCTCGGCATCCGGATCTCTATGGACATTGTACTTATGCTGATCTAAGTACATCCAGGACCCAAGGGCTCTGCTGGAGAAATCTAGACTGTCGTGCATTAGGCGCGTGATCGGAGTGTCTCG
>JACQVM010000382.1 GCA_016209785.1 Candidatus Melainabacteria bacterium
ATTAGAAGCTAAGATTGCCACCTTAGAGACAGCCCTGAAGCAAGCCCTTAAAAGTAGCTAGCAGCTAACTATCCGCTGGCTTTAAGGGTCCTTGCTCAGATCCTGGAATCTGGAAGTCTGAAGCCTTCAGACCGTCAATAAATTTCTTGAACTCTTCAGCTTCCGCCTCATCTTTCTCAAAATCAGCCGGTATAGTACCATCGGCTACAACTTGGGCAGAAACAAAGATTGGGGCCTTGGCTCTTAACGCCAGTGCAATAGCATCTGACGGACGCGCATCTATGGGTTTGATAGTTTCTAGTTTGTGTGCTGGATCGTTAATCAGCAACATTATGGTGGCAAAATATGTGTTTGAGGACAACTCATTTATCTCGATTTGCTTCACCTTATAACCTAGTTGGGTAATCACATTCAAAAGCAAGTCATGTGTCATTGGTCGCTCAGGCTTAAGGTTGTCCAAGGCTCGCGTAATTGCATTTGCTTCGGCCATGCCAATCCAGATAGGCAACGCACGCCGCTTATCAGAGTCGTTAAGAACCACAATAGGATGCCCATTTCGGGCATCAAGAGCAATTCCTGCAACATACATTTCAATCATGGACATAGTTGATTACCTAACAATTGTGTCGAGGTTTTGCTGAAGCTTGGGTTGAGTTTTTCTCCTGAGACTAACTGTGTATGTGGCGTCTATGCTAGATATGCCCAGGTTTTGCCTAATTAATTGCTCTCAAGATAAATTTTTCAACCAGCTAGACACTTGTATTCTAGCGACGTCATTGTTCTAGCTTAGTTCCCAGAAGCAACTTTGCTATCCTTGGTATTGACACTAAGATGGTCCACATGCATAAACTATTTCCACATTCCACATGAGTTGGCTTCTCATAGTGGGTGTTTGGTAGCTTAGTCAAGTGTCCGGATGGCGGAACTGGTAGACGCGCACGTTTGAGGGGCGTGTGGGCAACCGTGAGGGTTCAAGTCCCTCTCCGGACATTTTTCCTCCTAAGCAGCTCACTAATAGTAAAAGACATGTGCGTCCAACAACAATTAGCTAGAACCATTAAACCATGATTAAGACAAGAGCTCAGTGGCCTCATACCATAGAAGACATTACCAATGCACTCGATGGAATTTGGGGTCTGGTTGGCGCTCAAGGAATCAACGGAAACCTTTTCCGCTTGGAAAGAAGCCTCCATCAGCCACTGACATACACATTAAGTGAATTTCAAGGCCATGATGAAGCAAAAGTCATTGAGCGCAAAACATATACTGCCCTAGAAAAAATGGAAGCCCTCAAAGAGTTTGCTCAAGCTCTAGGGTTTTAAGCTCAGCACTTTATGCTTCTCCATTAGCTACCCAAAGGTACCCTTGCACAAGTCTTCCAATTACCTGGGTATTATCACACAAGGCTCACTGTCCACTGGGCTAGAGATGCGTCTAGATCCAGCTAGATCTGTTGAAGATCTTCGAGTAGGACGGTTCGTAGTCGTAGAAGGACAAAACACACGCTTTTTCAGTATGCTAACGGATGTTAGCCTTACAACAACCAATTCCAGGATTCTAGATAACCCACCTCACAGCAATGATTTCTTACGGTCAGTTTTGTCCGGCATCTCCACGTTTGGAACTGTCAAAGTACAACCTATGCTAATGCTGGAAGGACATCAGTCAGGTGCACGCGAGCTGCGTCCAGTAAAAACCATTCCGAGTCACTTTTCTACAGTCTGTGAAGCCACCAGCGAAGATTTTGCCCTGGTTTTTGGCCAAGAAGACCCTGCCAATCCAGATAACTCCTTCTTTACTGTAGGCAAGCCACTCAACATGGAGACCCCTGTGTGTGTTGACCTAGAACGTTTTATTGAAAGATCCAACGGCATCTTTGGCAAGTCAGGCACAGGAAAGTCCTTTCTAACCAGGATCTTTCTTTGTGGCATTGTCAAAAAAGACTTAGCCTCAATCCTTGTTTTCGACATGCACAACGAGTACGGTTGGCAAGGAATATCTGAGAACAAGTCCTCACCACGAGTTAAAGGGTTAAAGCAGCTTTTTGGTACCAGGGTGATGGTGTTTAGTCTTGATGCTGAGTCATCCCGAGCACGTGGCATTCCTGACCCACACGAGCTTTACATAGGATATGACCAGATTGAGATTGAAGATCTTGAGTTGCTTAAAACTGAGCTTGCCCTTTCAGAAGCAACTATCGAAAACGCTTATATAGCTCGAGAAAAATTTGGCCCTGACTGGATCTCTACCTTGCTTGATATGTCTGGTGAGGAAATTGATGATTTTGTGCTGACTCACAAGGGACATGCCACCGCACTCAAGACTTTACAGCGTCGCTTGCACACAATAGTTAAAAAGACACCATATTTACGTCCGCGTGTGTCTCATAACAGCATCAATGAGCTTGTACGTTACATCCAAGCAGGCAACCATGTAGTCCTAGAATTTGGTCGTCAAAATAATCTCCTATCATACATGCTAGCAACCAACATCATCACAAGACGCCTACACACGGAATATGTTAAACAGTCAGAAGCTTACCTTGCCAATCCAGAGTCCATGCAATCCCCGCGCAAGCTGATGATTGTCATTGAAGAAGCACACAAATTTTTGTCCCCACAAGTAGCAAAGCAAACTATTTTTGGCATTATCGCCAGAGAAATGCGCAAGTATTTTGTCACCCTTTTAATTGTTGACCAGCGCCCCAGCGGCATTGATCCAGAAATCTTGAGCCAAATTGGAACCCGCGTTACAGCCTTGCTCAATGATGAGAAAGATATTGATGCAGTGTTTACAGGAGTATCGGGAAGTCAAACTTTGCGCACCGTACTAGCACAACTAGATCCCAAGCAGCAAGCGCTTTTGCTAGGATATGCTGTCCCCATGCCTGTCGTCATAAGGACAAGGAATTTTGACAGCGACTTTTACCGCAGCCTTACAGTCAGCAATGAGAGTGAGCCACAAGAAGGACTTGACCTGCGTAAAGCCAGAGCACAGAAGGCTCACGAGGAAATCTTTGGCACCAATCCTTAAGCTAAGAACATGTAAAACCCCGGCATTAATGCCGGGGTGTATTGAGGGCTTGTCAGCATTGAATACATTAGGTTATTGTGTATGCCTATCAAATAGAGCACTGGGACTTCAACTGAGAGTGAATGTCAAACGCCACAGATCAAGAAGGCGATCCCCAAGATAATTTTGTTGAAGCCCGCGAACCAACAGAATTTATCATGTGTCTTATTTTGGCTGCAGCTTATGCTGGACTAGCAAGATACTGTTGGGAGCCACTCAAAGCAATTTGCACGCAAAGCCACAATGTAAGCCTTCTTGTGAACGTGGAAGGCTTGTTCATCACAATAGCTGTGCTGGCAGTTTTAGTCGGGCTGAGGCCATACTTAAGCCCTTGTAGCTTGCAGCTTAGCAAGAAAGGCATCAAGTACCGTGGTCCATATTGGCCACAACGAAAGACAGTCAACTGGAGCCAAGTTTTTCGACTTTACATTAGTCCAGAGCTGATTGTGATTCTTTATCATCCTTGGGAGTCCAACAAAGGAATTTGGCCTCTTCTTATTCAGTCAGTTTATCTAGCAGATCGTGAGAACATCCCCCAAGCATTTGCTAAATATTGCCCCATTCAATCAGTCCTGCTTTCCAGCCCTAGCTGGACCACCCGGCTAATCTTAATTGTTCTTTTTACACTTGTAGTTATCTGGATATTACAAGTGTTGGGCGGATAAGGCAATTTTTACCTAGAACCCAATTTCCGAAGATAAGCAACCAGACTAGCTAGTTCCTGGTCATTAAGACTTTCCCGGGGTTGTTGGGGCATAAGGCCATGACCAGAGCGAATAAACGCCTGGAGGTTCTCATCGCGAGGAAAATGTTCATTTACTTTGTCGAGGGCAGGGCCCATGCCTTCCCGACCTACTGGATGGCAAGTATTGCAACTCCTAATAAAAATCTGCTCTCCTGTTAAGTTGGTTGAACTGGCAGTCTGTTGCTGTAGCTCTAATAGCC